>USJU01000030.1 GCA_900555085.1 uncultured Clostridium sp. | reverse complement strand
AAATTTCTTATTATTGTTCGGCACAATCGCCGCCCCTACACTCAATATGAAAATTATCTATAATATTTACAATATATTACAAAACAAATATATTTATATTTTTAATAACTTAATTCAACCCTTTCATAGACAATTTAACTTTCTGTCTTTCACTATCTATTCCAATAACCTTAACTTTTACTATATCACCTATTGATACAAAATCTGAAGGATTTTTTACAAATTTATCTGAAAGTTCAGATATGTGGACAAGTCCATCATGTTTTACACCAATATCCACAAATGCTCCAAAGTCTATAACATTTCTAACTGTTCCTGTTAATATCATACCTTCTTTTAAATCCTCAAATTTTAGTACATCTTGTCTTAATATTGGTTTGGGCATTTCATCACGAGGATCCCTTCCTGGTTTAGAAAGTTCTTCTATAATATCTGTTAAGGTTGGCTTACCTATTTCTAATTCTGAGGCAACCTTGTCTATATTTAGTTCGTTTAATTTCGCTCTTATAGTTGATATTTTTTCTTTATCTAACAAGTCTTGTTTTGTATATCCTAAATTTGTTAATAATTTTTCTACTGCTTCATAACTTTCTGGGTGAACTGCTGTAGAGTCTATTGGATTGTTTCCATCTAATATTCTTAAAAATCCTGCACATTGCTCATAGGCTACTTTCCCAAGCTTTGGAACTTTTAAAAGTTCTTTTCTATTTTTTAATTTTCCATTTTCATCTCTATATTTAACAATATTTTTACTTATTGTTTTGTTAAGACCTGAAACATAAGAAAGTAATGAAGGTGTAGCCGTATTTACATCAACACCGACTTTATTAACTGCAGATTCAACAACACCTGTTAGACTTTCTTCTAACCTTTTTTGATTAACATCATGTTGATATTGCCCAACCCCTATTGCCTTTGGCTCTATCTTTACAAGTTCTGCAAGTGGGTCTTGCAATCTACGTGCTATAGAAATTGCACCTCTTATAGATACATTTATATCTGGATATTCTTCTGTTGCAAGTTTTGAAGCTGAATATACAGAAGCACCTGCTTCACTTACTATAACATAGCAAACCTCATGTTTTACTTCTTTTATCATATCCGAAACAAACATTTCAGATTCACGAGATGCTGTTCCATTTCCTATTGCTACCATATTTACATTATACTTTTCAATTAATTTTAATAATTCTTTTTTTGCACCAACTACATCGTTTTGTGGCTCTGTTGGATATACTGTAGTATATTCTAATAATTTTCCTGTTTCATCTATAACAGCTATTTTACACCCTGTTCTATATGCTGGGTCAAATCCCATAACAGTTTTATTTTTTATTGGAGCTCCTAATAGTAATTGTTTAGCATTTTCTCCAAATACTTTAATAGCTTTTTCTTCTGCTTTTTCTGTTAAATCGTTTCTTATTTCTCTATCTATAGATGGTTCTATTAATCTTTTATAGCTATCTGCAATAGTATCAATTAACATTTGTGTAAATTGAGTATCACCTTTTATAATGTATTTTTGTATATAATTTAATATTTTTTCTTCTGGCTTTTCTATAGATACTTTTATGAATTTTTCTTTTTCTCCCCTGTTTATTGCAAGTATTCTGTGAGATGGTATTGTTCTTATTGTTTCACTAAATTCATAATACATTTCATAACTTGATTTTTGTTCTTTATCTATGGCTTTTGTATTTATAGTTGCCTCTCTATAACATTGTCTTTTTATTTCTTTTCTATATTTAGGTTCATCAGATATCATTTCTGCAATAATATCTAAAGCTCCTTGAATTGCATCTTCCACTGTTTCAACAATTTTATCTTTTTCAACTTCTTCAACATTTTTTGTAATATATTCTTTAGCTATTTCTTTGATGTCTTTTTGTTCTTTTTGCTTTAAAATTATTTCTGCTAAAGGTTCTAATCCCTTTGCCTTAGCAACTGTTGCTCTAGTTTTTTTCTTTTGTTTATAAGGTCTGTAAATATCTTCAACTTCTGCAAGTGTTTTCGCAACTGCAATAGATTGCATAATTTCATCTGTTAATTTTCCTTGCTCATCTATTATTTTAACAACTTCTTCTTTTCTTGTTTCTAAATTTCTTAAGTAATTTAAACGTTCTCCTAATTCTCTTAATTGTTCATCTGAAAGTCCACCTGTAACTTCTTTTCTATAACGTGCAATAAATGGTATTGTATTGCCCTCATCTATAAGATTTACAGCTGCTTCCACTTGAGAATACTTTACATTTAGCTCTCCTGCTATTGTTTGAATTATTTTGTCCATAATTTCCTCCATATTTTTTATTTAACGTTTAAATTATATCTTAACAATTTTTAAAAATCAAGAAAAACACATAAAGATAGTGGGCATATATATTACATCTTCTACTCCTGAAAAAATATAATATATATGCCCACCTTTTTGATTTTTTTAGAATTAAATTAATTTGAATTAACAACTTTTTCCAATTTTGTTATTCTAACATCATGTGAAAGTAATTTAGCATTATTTTGACTTTTAAATTCTTCGAATTCTTTAATTTTAACGTCTTTCTTTTCATCTTCAAGTTGTAACTTTTCAAAAATAATGTCTATTTTGCGACCATAATTCTCTTCGAAATAAAAATTAGAATCAATGATTTTTTCGTCAACTTTCTTAAATTTTTCATCAATTTTTTCAAATCTTCTATCCATTTCTTCGAAAATTTCTTGTTTCAACTTATTGTTCTTTACTTCCATTATTTGCAACAACTTATTGTTCTTTTCTTCCATTGTATGTAGTATCTTATTATTGTTTGTTTCCATAATTTGTAACAGCTTATCATTCTTTGCATCCGTAATTTGTAACAACTTATCATTGTTGGCATCCATAATCTTTAATAACTTATCATTGTTTACATCCATAATCTCTAACAACTTGTCATTATTCAAATCTAATAATTCAACAAATTTTTTTTCATCCATACATCTCACCTCCTTTATATTTTGTAAGATGTATTTTATCATTAAGTAAATTTTAATTCAAGTATTTTTGTGAAATTTATTCAATTCCTAAATATTCATTATATGTTACTTCTCTATCTATAACTGTTCCATCTTGTTTTAAGTCTATTATTCTATTTGCAACTGTTTGTGTTAATTGATGGTCATGTGAGGTAAATATAATATTTCCTGTGAATTTTTTCATTCCCTCGTTTACACTTGTTATACTTTCCATATCCAAATGATTTGTTGGTTCATCTAATATTAAGAAATTAGCTCCTGAAAGCATCATTTTAGAAAGAACACATCTTACTCTTTCTCCACCAGACATTACATTTACTTTTTTCAAAGCTTCTTCTCCAGAGAATAACATTCTTCCTAAAAAGCTTCTTACATATGTTTCATCTGGGTCTTTTGAATATTGTCTAAGCCAATCTGTTATGCTTAAGTCTACATCAAATAGATAATTGTTATCTTTAGGGAAATATGTAGATGTTATAGTTGTTCCCCATATTATTTCTCCAGAATCTGGTTTCATTTCTCCTGCAAGAATTTTAAATAATACAGTTTTTGCATTTTCATTATCTGCCAAAAATGCTATTTTATTATCTTTTTTTACTGTGAAAGATACATTGTCTAATATCTTTTCACCATCTATTGTTTTGCATAAATTTTTAACTGTTAATATATCATTTCCAGGCTCTCTATCTGGTTTAAAATCTACATATGGATATCTTCTATTAGATGGTTTAATTTCATCTAATTGAATTTTCTCTAATGATTTTTTTCTTGATGTTGCTTGTTTAGATTTAGATGCATTAGCACTAAATCTTGCAATAAAGTCTTGTAATTCTTTAATTTTTTCTTCTTTCTTTTTATTTTGTTCTTTCATTTGTTTTAGTGCAAGTTGGCTAGATTCATACCAGAAATCATAGTTTCCAGGATAAACCTTAATTTTTCCAAAATCAACATCCGCAATATCTGTACAAACTTTATTTAAGAAATATCTATCATGAGATACAACTAAAACAGTATTTTCAAAATTAATTAAAAACTCTTCAAGCCACGCAATGCTCTTCAAATCCAAGTCATTTGTAGGTTCGTCTAATAATAAAATATCCGGATTTCCAAATAAACTTTGAGCAAGCAGCACTTTAACTTTTTCCCTTGCTTCTAATTCTCTCATAAATTTATAATGATTCTCTGGAACAATACCTAAATCATTTAAAAGCATTGCAGCATCAGACTCTGCATTCCATCCATCAAGCTCTGCAAATCTCTCTTCTAATTTGGCAGCTTTCATTCCATCTTCTTCATTAAAATCAGGTTTAGCATAAATTGCATCTTTTTCCTTCATAATATCATACAATTCTTTATTTCCCATAATAACCGTATCCATTACAGTAAAATCCTCAAAAGCAAAGTGATCTTGCTTTAATACAGAAATTCTCTCACCCTTATCAATAGTAACTTCACCTTTGCTAGGTTCAATATCACCAGATAAAACCTTTAAAAAAGTTGACTTACCAGCACCATTAGCACCAATAATACCATAGCAATTACCTTTACCAAAGCGAATATTAACATCCTCAAATAAAACCCTTTTACCAAATCTAACAGTTACTCCATTTACAGATAACATAATAATCCTCCTAAAATAATCATTGTTTGATATTATAACAGCAAATCAAATATATTTCAAGAAAAAGTCTAAACCTGTCCCGAAAAGAACAAAAAAGTGGCTTCGCCACGCGGGTCGCCCTAAGGACGCCGACCCCTACATTCAAAATAGGAATTTCCTATAATACAAAAAAAGTGAATTAGGGACTGTCCCTAATTCACAAAAATTGTAAAGCCTTGGTCTTTCCATTTTTAACTTTTAATCAAGCATGTCTTTTTTCTTTAACCACACTGTTACTCCAAGTGTTAATAGTATTGAAATTGCAACCATTATTGCAAATCCATTTATATTATTTTGAAATGGTAGTTCAACATTCATTCCCCAAAAGCTTGATACCATCGTTGGTATTGCAAGTACTATTGTTATTGATGTTAAAAATTTCATTACTCCATTTAAATTATTTGATATTATAGAAGCATATGCATCCATTGTTCCATTTAAAATGTCACTATATATTTTTCCCATTTCTATTGCTTGTTTGTTTTCTATTATAGCATCTTCCAGTATATCTTCATCGTCTTCATATAGTTTTATAAATTTTCCTCTTAAGGTTTTTTCCATTACAACTTCGTTTGATTTTATTGATGTTGTAAAATATACCAAACTTTTTTCTAAGCTTAGCATTTTTAATAATTCTCTATTTTTCATAGAGTGTTTTAGTGTACTTTCTGCTATTTCTGTTTCTTTATTTATTCTTTTTAAGTATGTTAAATATGCAGATGAATTTTCTAGCATAATTTGAAATAAAAATCTACTTTTCATATATGTTACAAAATTTTTAACCTTAGATTTTATAAATTTTTCTATAACTATACTTTTACGTAATGAAACTGTTACTATATAATCATCTCTAACTATTATAACACCCAAAGGCATTGTTGAATATGTATATGAATCCCCTTCTTTTTCTATAACAGGAACATCAATTACAAATAAAACAGTTCCATCGTCCTCTTCTGTATCAATTCTTGCTTTTTCCTCATAATCCAAAGAATCTTTTACATAATCTGTGCTTATTTTCAATTCACTACATACATTTATTATTTCTTCATCGGAAGGGGAAACAAGGTTGACCCAGCAACCTTTTTGTATTTTATTTATTTCTTCTAACTGATTTGTTTCTATGTTTGTATTATATATATTTATCATTTTTTCCCCTTTCTAATAAATTTATTTTTGTCTTTTTTGTTTAAGCCATGCAAATATTGCTGATATTCCACTTGCAATTGCTGCAAATAATATTTCCATTGTACTACCTGTTTTTGGTAATTCTGTTAATGCTGTAGATGTTGTTATTGTATCTCCTGTTTTTCCTGTTGTATTATCGCTTTCATTATTACTGTTTCCTATTGTTCCATTACCTGAGTTTCCACTATTTCCTGAATTACTATTATTACTTGAATTTCCATTATTTCCTGAATTGTCTTTATCATTTTCAGTAAATCTTGTTTCATTGTATGTTTTTCTTTCAGTTGTTCCATCCTTGTAAATTACATCAATTGTATATGTTCCATTTTCTGAAGGTTTAAAACAGTATCTTCCTTCATCATCTTTTGCTGTTATTTCTGTTCCATTTACTTTTACCTTATCAACTTCTTTATTTGTTATTGTTTCTATATAAATAATATTATTTCCTTCTGAATCTTTATCTGGTGTAATTTTAGTTTCTGTAATAACATTGTTTTCTGTATATGTATATTCTGCTTTATTTCCTGCTTTATCATATGCTTCTATTTTATATTCTCCATTTTGTGTTGGAATAAAATAATAATTTCCTTCATCGTCTTTTGTTGTTATTTCTGTTCCATTTACTAATATTTTTTCAACACCTGTATCATCTGTTACTTTTATAATTACTTTATATATTCCATTTGAATCTTTTTCACCTTTTACAGAACTAATAACTGGGCTTGTGGTATCTTCTACAACTTTTACATTAACTGATGATGTTTTATTTTCATCTTCAGTTGTTACTGTAATTGTTGCTGTTCCACCGCTTTTTCCTGTTACAATTCCATTACTAACTGTTGCAACTGCTGTATTACTACTTGTCCATGTTACATTTTTGTTTGTTGCATCACTCGGATTTATAACAGATTCAAATTTAACAGTTTCATTTCTATCTATTGTAATTGCTCCTGAGTCAAATCTACTATCACTACATGTTATTTCTACACTTGATACTTTTATATCTTCAGATACAACATTAATTTCATAACTTTGTGTCTTTGTATTGTTTGTATCATTCTTATGTGTTATCGTAATTCTTTTATTTCCTATCGTATCAGCTTTTCCTGAAGCAGGATCAACAATTTTCAAATCACTAATAGGAATAATACTTTTTCCTGCAGCTATACCTGTAGTATTAAAAGTAGCAATAACTTCTATTCCTTCTAAATTAATACTTTCACCAACTTTATAAGTAATTTTACTTGGATTTTTCTTTAAATTTATACTATACAAATCAACTGTTGCAAGTTTACTTGAATCCTTACTCTTACCAAAAGCTTCTGCTGTACTACCTTCAAGTGCATATATTTTATTAAATGTTGATCCATTTAAAATATTATTATTTATATTTGTATTAGTTCCTAAAAATACTAAATAGTTTAGATATGCTGAATTTGAAAAAGCATAACTTCCAATTTCACTTACTGTTGCTGGAATAATAACATTTTTTAGTCTTTGTTTATCTTTAAATGCATTATCTGCAATTTTAGTAATAATATACTCTTTTCCTTCTATAATTACTTTATCAGGAATCTTAATATTACATATTACAGAATTAAAATCAGAAACATAACTACTATTTGCATCACACACGCCATCAAAAACAGCTCCATCTGTAAAACCATTTATAGTAGCAGTTTGATTTGTGTCATTTTTAGAAATATTATATAAACTTTTTACTGTTATATTAGGTATATCCACATCACGTTGTATTTTACTTGTATCTGTTCCAGGTACTGTAACAACATTTGCATATAATCCATTAGTTGGATCTGTATTTATACATCCCTCTTCAAATGTTATTTCATTTGATAAAGCAACAACTCTTAATTCTTTTAAATATGTGCCTTTATAACCAGTAAATGCATCATCTCTAACTTCTGTTATAGATTTATTTAATATAACTACAAGTTTTTCTGCACCCAGATTACTTAAATTTGTTTTTATACTTGTATTACCATCTTCAAAAACACTTTTGTTTTTACCTTCACCAAAATATTTAACTGTATAAGAATGATTATTATAGCTAATAGATTCTGGAATATTAATAGAAAACACTTTTGTATTTGGGCTGTATGCACATGTTGCATTATCATATGTAATTGAAGCCACTGTTGCTATATAATCTGTTGTATCTAATGAATATGTAATTCCATTTAAAGTTGTGGATGCTGTACTAGCCTTCATATTTGTTGCTTGTGCTGTAATATATTTATTAGATTGTGTTGCATTACTCTCTTTAACTAATTGTGTTATTCCTACAGATGCGACACTTACTAAAATAACTCCACTTATTACAGCTACTCCTATAATTTTTCTTTTTTGTTCTCTGTTCATAATTATCCTCCTCGGTGTACATATCACCTTTTTAAATTATCTTAATTATAAGATAGCTTTTTTATTATTTAAAGTCAATATAGTTTTTTTCCAATTGATTTGAAGTGTCTCAAAATTTGCTACGGATATACATTTTAGAATTTTTTTGTTACATATATTACTTTTTTATTACATTTTTTATTATTTTCTTATTTTTTATGTAACATTCAATATTTTATTCATAAATTATTTGTTTCCCGTAAGTTTTTATGTTTTTTATAAACAAAAAAAGATGTGCTTTTGCACATCTTGGTGATCCACCTGGGAGTCGAACCCAGGACCTTCAGATTAAGAGTCTGCTGCTCTAGCCAACTGAGCTAGTGGACCATTTATTTTATTTACGTTTTTTATTATAGTATTTTTTAGTTTTTTTGTCAATTGTTTTGTATTTAATTTTAACATTTGGGCACGGAGCACCGTGCCCTTACAATTGTAGTTTTTTATTCTTCCCCTTTTAAGCGTTCTGCTCTATCTGCTGCAATTAAACTATCTATCATTTCATCTAAATTCCCATTTAAAAAGTCTTCAAATTGATATATACTTAACCCTATTCTGTGGTCTGTTATACGTCCTTGTGGATAGTTATAAGTACGTATTTTTTCACTTCTATCTCCGCTTCCTACTTGACTCTTTCTTTCACTTGCAAGCTCAGCATCCTGTTTTTGTTTTTCTTGGTCATATATTCTAGATTTTAATAATCTCATTGCATACTCTCTATTTTGTAATTGTGAACGCTCTGTTTGACATTCTGCAACTATTCCTGTAGGTTCATGTATTAATCTTACTGCTGATGATGTTTTATTTACGTGTTGTCCTCCTGCACCAGATGCTCTAAATACTTCCATTCTTACATCTGCTGGATTAATATCGATTTCTACATCTTCTACTACTGGTAAAACTGCTACTGTTGCTGTTGAAGTATGAATTCTTCCACTACTTTCTGTATCTGGAACTCTTTGTACTCTATGAACTCCACTTTCGAATTTTAATCTACTATATACACCTTTTCCAGTAATCATAAATGATATTTCTTTATATCCACCTAAACCTGTTTCGTTTTCATTTAACACTTCTAGTTTCCAATGTTTCTTTTCGGCATACATTGAGTACATTCTAAATAATGTTCCTGCAAATAGTGCTGCTTCTTCTCCTCCTGCACCGCCTCTTATTTCGCAAATTATATTTTTGTCATCATCTTTATCTTTTGGAATTAAAAGAACTTTTAATTCTTCTTCTAAAACAGGTAATTTTTCTTTATTATCATAATATTCCATTTCAGCAAGCTCTTTCATTTCTGGATCTTGCATCATTTCTTCTGCCTCATCCATTGCTTGCTTTGCTTTTTTATATTCTCTATATTTAGCAACTATATCTGCAATTTCCGCATGTTCTTTCATGTATTGTTGCCATTCACTTTGTTTGGCAATTACTTCTGGATCACTAATTAATTTTGTAAGCTCCTCATATCTCTTTTCAACTGTTTCTAATTTCTCAAACATATAAATCTCCTTTTTTTACATTCTGAGAAATATTATACTCTAATTTCTTTTATTTTTCAATACTTTTTTTATGTTAATAATAATCTGTTTTTTTGTTTATTTTTATAAAAAATGGGAAAAATATTATAAGTTATAAGGAGGTACATTATGAGTATTTGGTTGGACTCTTGCAAAATTAAAAAATATCCTACATTAAACTCAAGCATAAACTGTGACATATGTATTATTGGCGGCGGAATTACTGGAATTACTACGGCTTATTATTTAACTAAGAAAGGTTTTTCAGTTTCAATTCTTGAACAAGGTTTATTTGGAAATAATACTACAGGAAATACAACTGGAAAAATAACTTCTCAGCATAATTTATTTTACGATTATTTATATAAATCTTTTGGACTAGAATTTGCAAAAGATTATTTTAATGCCAATGAGCAGGCTTTATCCAATATAAAGGAAATAATAGATTTTAATAATATAAATTGTGATTTTGAAATAAAAGATTCTTATGTTTTTACTCAAGATGAAAGTAATATTCAAAAATTTAAAGATGAATTTAAAGCTATAAAGCATATTAATCCACATGTTTCTTTAGAAAAAAATATTGATTTGCCTTTACCTATAAAAACTGCTATTAAATTTCCAAATCAAGCTCAATTTAACTCTATAAAATACATTAATGGATTATTAAAAATACTTGAAGAAAAGAATGTAAATTTATTTGAAAATTCAAAAGCACTTGATATTGAAAAAAATAACGACTCTTACTCTATAATAACACAAAATGGTATAGTTAATAGCAAATATGTAGTTAGCGCTTGTAGTTTTCCTTTTATTAATTTTCCAGGATTTCATTTTATAAAAATGTATCAGAGCACTGCTTATGCTATAGCAGTAGAAACAAATATGCAAATTATAGATAATATGTATATTAATTTTGAAGCACCTACAATTTCATATAGAACAGCTCTTTATAATGGTAAAAAAGTAGCAATAATTGCTGGCTTTGACCATAAAACAGGTATAATAGAAAATTCACAAGATGCATATTTATTTTTAGAACAAGTTGCTAAAAACATTTATCCTGATTGTAACGTTATTTCAAAATGGGCTACTGAAGATTGCGTATCTGTGGATAAGTTACCTTATATTGGTGAGTTTTCAACATTTACTCCTCATATTTATTTAGCAACAGGTTTTAAAAAATGGGGAATGACTACTTCAAACATTGCTGCAAATATAATTTGTGATGATATTTGTGGGATACAAAATAAATATGCTTATCTCTTTAATTCAAAACGTTTTCATCCTATAAAAAATTTGGGTGAAACAAAAAATAATATAAAAGAAGCTACTAAGGGTCTTGTATTTAAGAAATTTGTAATTAAAGATTTTGATATAGATAAAATTCCTATAAATAGTAGCAAAGTTTTTAAACATGATGGTTCTCTAATAGGAATTTATAAAGATGAAGAAAATAATATTCATGCTGTAAAACCTGTATGTTCTCATCTAGGTTGTTTACTTTCTTGGAATAATACTTTAAAAACTTGGGACTGTCCTTGCCATGGCTCTCGTTATGATATTGATGGAAATTGTGTTTATGGTCCAAGTAATAATTCTTTGAAAAAATTAGATTTTGAGTAAAATTATAATATATAAAAATAACAGCAAAAATAGGAAATTCATATAATAAAAACCCTAATTGCGAAAATTTTTCTCTCACAATTAAGGGTTTTCTTTATAATTATTTTTTTATTCTGATGTTGTTGTATTTTCTATTGTAGTGTTTGTATCAGGTGTTGATGGCTCAGGTGTTGGAGTTGGTTCTGGAGTTGGCTGTGGTGTAGGTTCAACTGTTGCTGGCTGCTGAACTGGCTCTGTTGTTTGCGTAGCTGCTCCTCTTCTTATTACTCTTTCCATAGCATTATATGTATCTGATGATAACATTTTCTTTGATACTGCTGCTCCGTTTAAATATAATACTTTATATGTTACACTTTTACATCCATTTGCACCTTTTTGTTCAACAACTTCTTTTCCTACTGGAAGTGTTTCATCGTCTATATATGTTACCGTATATGGTATTGTATCTGTTACACTTGTTTGAAATTCTACTTTATATTCTGGATCTTCTTTTACTCCATATATATCTATTTTTGCAATTCCATTCTTTACACTTCCTACAATTTTAATAGGATATTTTCTTGTGTTTTTAAACTTAAAATCTATTGCTCCATATACTACGGTAGCATCTCTACCTGCACTTGCATAAGAAGTCATAAATCCGTGATTTCTTCTACTAACTACTTCTAAGTTTGCATATACAACTGCATTGTAAAGTGTAGATGATATTTGGCAAATTCCACCACCTATTCCATCAACAACTTTTCCTCCTTGATATACCTTTGCCTCTTTGTATCCTGCAGCTATACTTCTTTCGCCTAATGTTGCATTATATGAAAAAGTTTGCCCTGGATTAACAACTGTTCCATTTAATTTTCCGACTGCTAATCTTAAATTTGTTGTTCTATCTGAATTTCCTCCATCATATTTTGTTGAATATGAACCTAATAAATCAGGAAAAGCTTCTGATCCTAATTTGTCTGTAGTTATATTGGGAATTGTTATTTTTAATGGTATTGTATATTCGTTTTTTTCTTCTTCAATTATTTTTTTTGCTTCATCCATACTTATTGCAAAATCTACTCCATTTACATGTGGATATATTGTAAATGGGTCTTTTGTATAATATGCATCTTTTGGTTCTGTATGTATTTCATTATATATTTTTTCTATATCAATTGCATCTGGCTGTTTTATTTCCGTAGCTAATTCTATTTCTTGTTCTTTACTTTCAATTTTATTTAATTCTTCTTTTACAGATTTTTTTGTTTCTTTTATATTAATAGCATTTCCTTCTGTTCCCTTCGTTATTATTAAATTGCTATCTTCTATAAAATAACTTGTTTCTTTTGCTGCTCCTGGTATAGTTCCATTAATTTCATTTAATATATTTTCTAAATTTTCTTCATTATATTGAAATTCAATATCTATATTTTTTTCATTATTTTTGCAAGATAAAATTTCAAAATTATTTTTTACTATATTATTTTTTCTTCCTACGTCATAAGCTTCTTTTACAGCTTCTTCTACGTTATAGTTTACTTCTAATTGTTCTACATTTAAGTCATTTTCAAATTCATCTTTTTTTAATTTTATAATTTCACTTTTCTTATCGTTTATTAAATTTTGTATTTTTTCATTTGCTTCTTCTTGAGATAAATTTGAAACATCAATATTGTTTATTTTAACACCACTTATTATTTTTGTGTTATTTATATTTGTTAATGCAAAAATAGTACAAAACATAATAATAGCAACTATTACAACAATACTAATTATGCCAATTGTAACCATTTTCTTTTTACTTGAAAATTCATTTTTAACAAATTGAAATTTTTCTTTTTTATCTTTTTCTTCCATTTCGTACACCCCTATATTTTTTTCGATAAAATATTATCATATAATTATTTTTTTTACAATATATTTTATTTTTTTTAAGCAAAATACTTGAATATTATATTTTTAATGTTATAATATATTATATTCAAAAGATAAATAAGGAGAACAAATTATGGAATTAACTAAAAATATATTTTTTAACACTGATAAATTAGTTGAAAATACAAGTGTTAAACTTTCTTATACAGGAAGTTTATTTCAAGATGGTTATGAAGGAAATATTTATTTACATTATGGTTTTGGACCTTCTTGGGAAAATGTTAATGAAATAGAAATGAATAAAACAGATTTAGGATATCAAGCAGAAATAACTTTGCCAGATAGTGAATCTTTTAACTTCTGTTTTAAAAATAGTGAAAATATTTGGGACAATAATAATGGTGAAAATTATATTTTTCCAATTGAAAAAGTTTGTACAGATTTAATCTCTATAGATAATAAAGAATTTTCTTTAAGCAAACCACATAGACTTAGAAAAACTTATATATGGAGTAAAAAAGTTCGTTTAGCTGTATACAAATTAATAAGATACGTTCCAAAAATATTATCTGGAAATTATAAAAGAAAAGTTTCAGAAGAACAATAAAAAATGGCCTTAGGCCATTTTTTTATTGTTTATTTTTTATTATAGAAATTTCTATTTTGAATGTAGGGCCGGTGTCCTTAGGCGACCCGCGTGACAAAGTCTTTTAGATTATAAAAATTTTTCTTTTTTATAATCTAAATTGACCAACCGCCATTTATAGAAATAACCTGCCCGGTTGTATAATTATCTTCTATTAGCCACTCTACACATTTTGCAATATCCTCTGGCTCACCTATTTTTTCTAATGGAATATCTTCTTTTATATCTTCTTTTTCTTCATCACTCAAATGATTGTTCATTCTTGTATTTATAATTCCTGGAGCTATTGAATTTACTCTAATATTTGATGGTCCTAATTCCTTTGCTAATGATTTTGTTAATGCATCTACTCCAGCCTTAGTAATAGAATATAAACATTCACAAGAAGCTCCTATCTCTCCCCATATTGAAGAAATATTTATTATACATCCTTGCTTTCTATTTATCATAAATTTTACTGCCTCTTGAGTTGTACAAAATGCTGAATATAAATTATTATTAATAATTCTATTCCAATCTTCATCTGTATAATCTGTAAATAATTTAATTAAACTAACTCCTGCATTATTAATTAATACATCTATATTTTTAAATTTTTCTATTGTAAATTGAAT
>USJU01000029.1 GCA_900555085.1 uncultured Clostridium sp. | reverse complement strand
CCAATCACATTCGAAATATTGATTTTTAATTATGTTTCAGATTTTATAAACAGAAAATTAATGTCAAACGTTGTAGGGGCACGGTGCTCCGTGCCCAAAAATAAAAAAATAATCCAAAATTCTGTCAAACGTTGTAGGGGTCGACGTCCTTAGGGCGACCTGTTAAAAAAATACAAATCAAAAATATTTTTAGAATTGTAGGGGGGACGCCTCTGCCCGCCCAAAACAAAAATGTAACAAAAATGTAATAAAAATGTAATAAAGCTCTAAAACCCTTGCGAGAACATATATATATCGATTTTTTTATATTGACAATATAGAAAAAATCGGTAAAATTAAATTGTGAAATTCAAATAAAATTATAAAAGACCACTCTATTTGCAGTGTGGAGTGAGATTATAGTTTTATTTAATATTTTATAAAATTCAAAAGAGGAAAGGAAGAAGAGGATGAAACAAAAATTAAAAAACGAAAAAGGTATTACATTAGTTGCACTAGTAATAACCATAATAGTGTTATTAATATTGGCAGGAGTAACATTAAGTATGGTAATGGGAGATAGTGGAATATTTGGAAAAGCAAATCAAGCCAAAGAACAAACTCAATTATCAAATGCAGAAGAAATAATAAAATTAGCAGTATTAGAAAACAAAGTAAAAAGTGTATCAGGAGATGCAGATGCATTAACAAACGAAGAATTAAAAACAGAAATAGGAAAAAAGCTAACAGAACAAGGGTATACAGTAAGTGGAAGCACAGTAACATATTATGGAGATAAAACAATAGATATAGAAAACTATTTAGATAAAGAAAAAACAACAACATATACTGCATACAATGTAGGAGACCAAGTAACAGTAGGAGGAGAAAAATTTTATGTAATAAAGGCAAGTAGTGAAAGCAAAGAAAAAGTAACACTATTAGCAGAAAAGAACATAGACACAACAACAATGGCACAAAGTGATAGTGCAAATACAGTAGTATTTTCAAGTACAAATTATTGGAGTAGTATAGAAGGAAAAACATATCCATATAATTTAAATGGAGTAGAAACAAGTGTAAGTACAGATGTAATAAATATAGCAAAAGCATATGGAACAGCCAAAGGAGGAGAAGGAAGATTGATGACAGTAGAAGAAGTAGTAGCATTAGGAGGAAGTATGGATGCTAATTCAACAGCCTCTTGTCCATCTTGGATAAACACAGCCAATTTCTGGCTTGGTTCTGCTTACGACACTTTCCGCGTGTGGACCGTGAGAGGGCAGCTTCTTGCTCGGCGACTACTTCAACCGCGTCGGCCGCTATGGGGTTCGCCCAGTTATAGAAATCTCTAAATCTTTAATCTAAAGCGACTGAAAGGAGCGTGCTAGGTGCTAATTTCTGGAAGGAATAGCACCTGCCATATAAATTTGGGCTACTGCACCAAATTTATATTAGTTTGAGTGCCATAAGACACTCAAATTTGAAAATTATATGGTATTAATACATTATTTTATGTGTTTAATATAGGGAAATACTAAGTAAATCCTGGCTGATGTGTCGTGTGTTCTAGAGTTTTTCTGATATGATTATGGATGTTAATGGAGATTAGTAAGTAATTTATTTTATTGAAGATTAATATTATCTAGAACCATAATATAATGCTCTCTATATATAGGGAGCAATTTTATTATTGCCATTTATATAATAAAAGAAAATACACAAAAACTTGCAAAATCAACTATATTATATTAAAATATAGTTGGTTTTTATTTTATAGGAGAGATACAAATGATTATAAAAAATGAAAAAGGTATAACTTTAACATCACTTGTTCTAACAGTAGTGCTAATTTTAATAATAGGTGGAATGATGGGATATTATTCTACAAGCGGGTTAAAAATGCAAAAAATTAATAATATGTATAGCGACATAGAGCAAATTCAAACAGAAGTAGATACATATTATTTAAAAAATAACGAATTACCTATATTAAGTTTTAATATCAATTTTGTTAACTCTGCAAATCCAAATGATAGCTCAGAATATTCTGTTATAGATTTAGCTAAGTTAGGAAATTTAAGACTTAATTATGGAAAAGAATTTGAAAATATAAAATTAAGTAATCAATTAGGAAATTACACAGATGTATATATAATTAACAAACAAAGTCAAACAATATATTATTTAAAAGGAATAGAATTTGAAGACAAAACTTATTATACAAAACCAATAGAATATAACGAAATACAAGATTAGAAGGAGAAAATTATGGAAAACAGAGTTGAACCACGTACACTAGCTGGTTTTATGGAATTATTGCCAGAAAAGCAAATTGAATTTAATAGAATGAAAGACATAATAAGAAAAAATTATGAAAAATATGGATTTTTGCCATTAAATACACCTAATGTAGAACTTGCAGAAGTTCTTTTAGCTAAAGCAGGAGGAGAAACTGAAAAACAAATTTATGAGTTTAAAAAAGGAGATAAAAATTTAGCTTTAAGATTTGATTTAACAGTTCCACTAGCGAAATATGTAGCGAAAAACATGGGAAATTTAACATTTCCATTTAAAAGATATCAAATTGGAAAAGTATATAGAGGAGAAAGAGCACAAAGAGGAAGATTTCGTGAATTTTATCAATGCGATATAGACGTAATTGGAGATGAAACTCTAAATATTATGCACGAAGCGGAATTGCCGAGTGTTATATACAATATATTTAAAGAACTAGATTTTGGAGATTTTGAAATAAATATAAACAATAGAAAAATATTAAGTGGGTTATTTGAAGAATTATATTTATCTGAAAAAACAGTAGAAATAATGAGAACAATAGATAAAATAGATAAAATAGGAAAAGAAAATGTTATAAAAGAGTTTGAAGATTTAGGAATAGAAAAAAGTAAAATAGAAACAATTATTAAATTTATAACATACGAGGGAACTAATTCAGAAAAATTAGAGATGTTAAATAGCTTAAATTACAGTAGTGAAACCTACAAAAATGGAGTGCAAGAACTTAATCAAGTTGTAGAAAATATTTATATACTAGGTGTTCCAGAAAACAATTTGAAAATTAATTTAACAATTTCAAGAGGATTAGATTATTATACAGGAACAGTTTATGAAACATTCTTAAAAAATCACAGAGAAATAGGAAGTATATGTTCAGGAGGAAGATACGAAAATTTAGCAGATTTTTATACAAATAAAAAATTACCTGGAGTTGGGATTTCTATTGGATTAACACGTTTATTTGACCAATTGGACAATTTAGGATTATTAAAATATGAAGAAAAATCTATTACAAAAGTTCTAGTTGTTTCTATGGATGAAGATGTAAGTAAATGCTTCGAAATAGCTACAATATTAAGAAATAACAATATAAATACAGAAGTATATTTAGAAAACAAAAAAATAAAAGCAAAATTCAAATATGCAGATAAACTAAAAATTCCATATGTAATTGTAATAGGAGAAGAAGAAATAAAAAATAATGTAGTAACACTAAAAAACATGGAAACAGGAAAGCAAGATACAATAAAAATAGAAGATGTAATAAAAATAATAAAAAACTAGAGGGAATTTCTTCCCCTAGTTTTTTTAGACTTTAAGTATTATTGTAATATTGTGCCATACAATTTTATTAATATATCCTAAATTAATAAAGAGACATATTGAAAAAATTGCTACAAATAGCCAAAACAATAAAAAAATAAAATCTTGGTATTTAGTTGAAAAGTTATTTTTTTTCCGCTTTTCAGAATATTCGCTTATAATAAATAAAATAAAAAGCAGAACTGCGAGTACCAGGGAAATTATTCCCACTACTAATGATATCTGCATAAGCAGTACCTCCTAAAAATTGATAAAAAAATTATATCATATTTTACATAAAATGACAACAGAATTCACAAATAAAACACAAAAACTATTTATAATTTAAAATATTTGTGATATAAATAGTATAATTTAATGAAAAGTAGGTAGAAATATGAGTAATATTTTAGTTGTTGATGATGAATCTAGAATGAGAAAACTAATTAAAGACTTTCTCATAAAAGATAACTATAATGTGCTAGAAGCAGAAGATGGAGAAAAAGCATTAGAAATATTTGAAAATGAAAAAGAAAAAATAGATTTAATTATATTAGATGTTATGATGCCAAAACAAGATGGATGGTCTGTACTTAGAAAAATAAGACAAAGCTCACAAGTGCCAGTAATAATGCTAACAGCAAGAGGAGAAGAACAAGATGAATTATTTGGTTTTGAATTAGGTGCAGATGAATACATATCCAAGCCATTTAGCCCAAAAATATTAGTTGCTAGGGTAGAAGCAATACTAAAAAGAACAATTCAAAAAGAAAATACAAATAAAGACTTTGGTGGAATTATAATAGATGAACAAGGAAGAACTGTTACAGTAGATGGAAAAAATGTTGAAATGAGCCTAAGAGAATATGAACTGTTAAAATATTTAGTAGATAATGAAAATATAGCACTTTCAAGAGATAAAATACTTAATAACGTATGGAACTACGATTATTATGGAGACTCAAGAACTATAGATAGCCATATAAAGAAAATAAGACATAAGCTAGGAAAACGAGGAAAATATATAAAAACAATGAGAGGAATAGGTTATAAATTTGAGGTTAAATAGTCTAAGATATAAAACAAAATCTATAAGAATACGTTTATTTTTAATATTATCAATAACAATTCTTACAATAATTGTTGCACTAATTTTAATGAATAATATTATACTAAAATCTTTCTTTCTATATTCAAAAGAGCAAACATTATTAGATGTATACAATCAAATAAATGAATTTTATAAAAATCCAGAAGATTCAGATAAAATGAAAGATGAATTGCAAAAAATTGCGGTAAATAACAACTTTGATATTTTAATACAAAAAGAAAATTATATTAATGTATATACATCTAACAGAGAATTTGGACTTTCAAATATAGAAATTAATAAAATACTAGAAGAAAGTAATAAAGAAAATGAATTATTATATAATAAAGATAATGTAAATATAAAAAAAGTTGCAGATAGCAAAACAAATATGAGATATATATTGCTTTCAGCAAGGCTAGATAATGGTTATTATTTGTATATAAAGTTACCACTACAATTTATATATGATAGTGTTAAAATTTCAAATACATTTTTATACTTAATAGGTGGAGCAACAGTTATAATTTCAGGTATAGTAACAATGTTTATTGCTAAAAGATTTACAGAGCCAATACTTGAATTGAATGATATAGCAAAAAGAATGGCAAAATTGGACTTTTCTAAAAAATATCAAGAAAACGGTGCAGAAGATGAAATAAATAATCTTGGAAAAAGCATAAACGAAATGTCCAGAAAACTAGAAACAACAATTAAACAATTACGAACTTCTAATACCGAACTGGAAAGAGATATAGAAGAAAAGTCTAAAATAGATGAAATGAGAAGAACTTTTATTTCAGATGTATCACATGAATTAAAAACACCTATAGCATTAATACAAGGATATTCAGAAGGATTAATAGAAAATGTAAATTCAGATGAAGAAAATAGAAAATTTTATGCAGAAGTAATTCAAGATGAAGCAAATAAAATGGATAAATTGGTTAAAGAATTGCTAGAACTTATGAAGCTTGAATATGGTGGTAGAAAGTTTAACAATACTAATTTTAATATAGTTGAATTAGTAAACGAGGTTATAAGAAAAAGCAAAGTAATGTTAGAAGAAAACAAAATAAAAGTGAAATTTGAAAGTGAAGAAGAACATTATGTATATGCAGATGAATTTTATATGGAACAAATTTTAACAAATTACCTTACAAATGCAATAAAAAATGCAGATGAAATTGAAAAAGAAAAATATATAGAAATAAAAATAGAAGAAAAAGAAAGTACAGTAAGAATATCTGTATTTAATACAGGTAAAAATATAAGCGAAGAGAATCTAAATAAAATTTGGAAAAGATTTTATAAAGAAGATAGTTCAAGAAATAGAGAAGCGGGAGGCTCTGGAATAGGATTGTCTTTAGTAAAAGCAATAATGGATAATTACAAAAATGAATATGGAGTTATAAATAAATATAATGGAGTAGAATTTTATTTTGAACTAAATAAAATTTAATACAATAAATAGAAATGTCAAATAGTGTCGAAAAGTGAAGTACGAAAGCGCTTTACTTTTTTGCTTTTTCGTAGTAAAGTAAAAACATAAAATTGCAATTTTTATCATTAATTTTTTATTCAATTTTAAGTTTTATTCTTAAAATTTCCAAACAAAATTACAATTAAATAATTAAAAGGAGGCAACAGTTTATGAATGATAAATGCTAGTAGTTTGCGCATAAATATTATAAGTTTAATAATTACACTATTAATATTTAATGCTTTTGAATTTGCTAAAGAAAATATTAATTTTGAAATACCAAGTAAAAATATTGTTATAGAAAATTCAAATATAACAAATAAAGAAGAACCAAAGGAAGAAAAAAATATAGAAGAAACAGAAATCGAAAAACAAGAAAAAACGGAAGAAATACCATATGAATGGGGAATTTCTATACCAACAATTAATTTAAAGGCACAAATAAGTGAAGGAACAACAAAAGAAGTAATGGATAAATATGTTGGTCACTTTGTAGATACCGGTGTAATAAAAGGCAATATATGTTTAGGAGCTCATAATAGAGGCTATCCAGTTAATTATTTTGAAAATATAAAAAGCTTGAACAAAAACAACCTAATTTTTTATAAAAAAGAAGATAAAACATATTGCTTTAAAGTAGAAACAGTAACAGTAATAAGAGATACAGACTGGACATATTTAGAAGAAACAGAAGATAACAGAATAACATTAATAACATGTGTAGAAAATGAACCAGATTATAGAAGGTGTGTTCAAGCTGTAGAAGTAAAAGGAGGAATTTAAATGAAAAAAATAAATATAAAATTAATAATAAGTTTAGCAATAGTAATGATATTAGGAAATTTTATTAGTATATTTAGTTTTGCAAGTTTTAATATAGATAGTGCAAATTTATATTCAAAAGGAGATTGTGGAAGATTAATTAAGAAAAATGGAACTGTAGTAAAAACAAGTTTTATAGTATATTCAAAAGATGGAAAAGAATATCCCGCCTATTGCTTAGACAAATCTAAACCAGGTGTAGGAGAAGTAGGAGGTTATAATGTTAGTATAAATTCAACCATAAGTAATGTAATGATTTGGAAAACAATAACAAATGGATATCCATATAAAACACCATCAGAACTTGGCTGTGCCAACAATGAGGAAGCATTTATGGCAACAAAAATGGCTGTATATACATCTTTATACGATTATCAAATGAGTGACTTTGAAGGAATAGGAGATGCAGGTTATAGAGTAATAAATGCAATAAACAATATAGTTTCAGCTGCACGAAATTCAAGTACTACAAAAATATCTTCAGATTTAAAATTAACAAGTGATAGTAATCTTTTTGAATTAGATAATATAAATTCAAAATATATTTCACAAACATTTAAAGTAACAGCAAATGGACCAATGCAAAATTATAAAATTAATTTAAGTGGAAATATTCCAGAAGGTACAATTATAACAGATATTAATAATAACCAAAAGAATGAATTCACATCAAAAGAAAAATTTAAAATTTTATTACCAATATCTAATTTAGGACAAGGTGGAGATTTGAATATAAAAGTAGAATCAGGAGTGCAAACAAAACCAATATTTTATGGTATATCTCCAAATTCTGCAAATCAAGATTATGCAATAACAGGAGCAACTTATGAAGATGGAGTAGGCGAAGCTACACTAACATATAGTAAAAATGAAACAAAATTAAAAATTTTTAAACAAGACACAGATACAAAAGAAGTTTTAGCAGGAGCAAAATTTGATTTATTAGATAGTGAAAAAAATGTATTATATACTAATTTAACATCAGATGAAAATGGTTTAATTTTAATAAATAATTTAATGCCTGGAACATATTACTTAAAAGAAACAAAAGCGCCTAATAACTATTTAGTTTATGAAGATTATATAAAATTAGAGGTGGGTTTTAATGAAGAAATATCAATAATAGTAAATAATAACAAAGGAGAAAAGCCAACAATAGAAGTAACAAAAAATAAAGTAACAGTAAAACAAAAAATGATAGAAAATAAATTGCCAAGAACTGGAATGTAGCCAATTATAGTAAGAAAAAAGCTTGACTGAAAATTAGAAATAAAGTAAAATTTATAAAAAACAAAAGGAGTTTATTATGTACATCATGGTGCTAAAATAAGATATATAAATCCAATGTGTAAAGGAACAAGAATAAATGAAATAAGCCAAAATGCAAAAGAAAATATTGAAAATAATTTATTATATAATATGGAAAATTATGCTTATTTAAATTTTGAATTACCAAAATAAAAAAGTATAAAAGAGGAGCAAGAAATGCTCCTCTTAAAACATTATTACATATTAATTTTTTTGCTTAAAAATTGATAGTTACTTAGTTTTGTCGGAAATAGAGTTACAAAGCTTAAAATCTATTGGCTCATATTCTTCTGATTGACTAAATGCATATTGCATAAGACATTCATGACAATTATTAAAATATGAACATCTAACTGCTACAGAACCTATAGCATCACCCGGTGCACATATATCAAATGATTCCCAATTTTCTACAATTTCAAGTGGGGTAAGTTTTCCTTTTTGATGAATAGCTTTTATTTCCTCTTCGGATAGTTCTCTGATGTTGGACTTCAATTTTCTGTTAGTTTTAGTTTTAGTTATAATATGATCACATAATCCCTTCAAAGCAACTATCGCACCCCGTTTTGACGTTGTATAAATAGCTTTATCAATAATGTATTGGTTAATTTCATCTTCATTTAAATATTTTTTAAAATAATCAATGAAGTCGTCATAACTATCGAAAATATATACAACATTGTGTTTGGCTTCTTCTATTGTATATTTCTTTTCTTTTTTTATAGTAGCACCTGTAACAAACAAGTATAACCATGTTTGAAAATCTAATTTGCTCATAATGTTCCTCCTTGTCTAAATTAATATGTAATTTTCAATGTGCAAAACCTTATTTCATTAATTAGTGAAATAAGGTTTTGGAAATAGGACTTAACCTTGCTATTCTTATTATATTTCGCATAGCTACGAATGATAACGAAGCTATTATATCATTATTTACATCATTTTTCAACATTTTTAGCTATGAAATAGGGACGGGGCAAAAGTCACTATGAAAGATAAAATTATTACATAAGCAAAATGTACCACCCTATTAGGATGATACATTTTTGTGTTAACAAATACCACGGAGATAGTCATTTAAAAGACTTTTAAATGTGTTTCTGTTGGTCTTTTTTACAACTAGTAACATAACGTGTACCACCATAAATTTGAACTTTTTTCCTTTCAGGATAATACCTTACAGGACAATTCTTCTTTTTGCAGACGGCACATTTTAAGTTGTTTCCTAAAACCCGTAAAAATGTGAATTTTGTCATACCATTTTCCTCCTTAATATTCATTATAATTGTCGGAGGATACAGGACTCCGACTAGATAAATGCAATAACATCAATAATCTAGTGGGCTTCCACTCTGTATCAAATTAATTGACTACCTAATTTTATTACAAAATATGCTATTAGGCAAGAAATTTATGTAGATTATCTATTACTATTAAATAAATGAAATAGGGGATGGAGTCAAAAATCATTATGAAAGATGAATTTTGACTTCGTTCTCAAATTAAGGTAAAAAAAGAGGATTAAATTAGTTAATGATTTTTTCCTCTTTTTTTCTTATGGAGCCATTAGGCAGAATCGAACTGCCGACCTACAGGTTACGAATCTGTTGCTCTACCAACTGAGCTATAATGGCATTTGCATTCAAATTATATTTTAATGAATAATTATTGTCAAGAAATTTTGACTATTTTTGATATATGTGATAAAATACCAAGGCAAATTAAAAAAGATACATAGGAGGAAAAAATGGGCTTTTTTAATAAGTTAAAACAAGGATTAAATAAAACAAAAACATCAATAGATGACAAGATAAATAATGTTTTTAGCAATTTTAGAAAAGTTGATGAAGACTTACTAGAAGAATTAGAAGAAGCACTTATAATGTCAGATATAGGAATGGAAACTTCAGTACAAATTATAGATAATTTACGTACAAGAGCTAAAAAAGAAAAAATAGAAGATGAAGAATCTATAAAAACAGCATTAAGAGATGAAATGGAAAGTATGCTTAGCCAATTAGATAATAGTTTGAATATTGAAACTACACCAGCTGTTATATTAGTTGTAGGAGTAAATGGAGTTGGAAAAACAACATCAATAGGAAAAATAGCAAATAAATTGCAAAAACAAGGTAAAAAAGTTATGCTTGCAGCAGCAGATACCTTTAGAGCAGCAGCTGTTGAACAATTAGAAATTTGGGCAAATAGAGTTGGTTGTGATATAGTGAAAAAAGAAGAAGGAGCAGATCCTGCATCAGTAGTGTTTGATGCAATAAGACAAGCTAAAGCAAATAATGTAGATGTACTAATTTGTGATACAGCAGGAAGACTACACAATAAAAAGAACTTAATGGATGAATTATCTAAAATAAACAAAATAATAGATAGAGAGTTGCCGAATTCATCAAAAGAAACAATGCTTGTAATAGATGGAACAACAGGGCAAAATGCTATTTCGCAAACAAAAGCTTTTAAAGAAATAGTTAATATTACTGGAATAATTCTTACAAAATTAGATGGAACAGCAAAAGGTGGAGTTGTTTTAGGTATATCAAATGAAAATAAAATACCAATAAAATTTATTGGTGTAGGTGAACAAATAGATGATATGGAAGAATTTAATGCAGAAGAATTTGTAAATGCAATCATATAAAAATGGAGGTATAAAAGTGGAAGAAAAAAAGGTTCAAGAAAATAAAAAAAATGAACAAAAAGCCACACCAAAGAAAAAAAGATTAAGAACAAAATTAGTTTTAATATTTTTAGTATTAACAGCAATTATAGGATATATCTGTTTTAGAGGAAGTTATTTAGAAACACTTGAATTAGGAGAAAATTATTTATCTGTATATTGGAATAACATTCAATACAAAACAGCAATTTTTATAGCTGAATTTGTAATCTTATTTATTGCAATTATACTTGCCAATAAAAGTATAAAAAAGGGATTAAAAGCCTTCTTTGAAAATGAAAAAAAGCAAATGCCTAAATTACCAAGTAAATCAATTGCTTTTATATTATCAATAATAGCATCTGCAATTACTTTTAATCCAATAAGCAAAAAAATAATGCTTATGATAAATAGTGCAAGTTTTGGAATTGCCGATCCAGTTTTTAAATTGGACATTGGATATTATGTATTTCAAAAACCCGTAATTGAAATGCTAATATTTGCATTTATATTATTAAATATAGGACTTGCTGCATATACAGTTATCTATTATTTAATAGCATTTAATAAGTTCTTTGATGGAGTTGATAGACAAACTCTAAAGCAAAGTAAATTAATTAATCAATTATTAAATTATTTAAAAATTATAGTTGTTGCTGTAGCAGTATTTATAATAGTTAAAACTCAAAATATTTTATTTGAAAAATTGTTGACTTTAGACGATAAAAATTCAACAGCATTATATGGAGCTGGGTTTACAGACATATTTATAAAATTTGGTGGATATGTAATATTAGCAATTATTATGATTATAAGCGTGTTTAAAGCAATTAAATACTTCAAACAAAAAAATACAAAGAAAGTAATAAAATCATTAGCAGTAGTACCAGGTTATTTAGTATGTTTAGCATTTGTAATACTTGCAACACAACTTATATTTGTTAATCCGAATGAATTAGAAAAAGAAAAGAAAAATATTGCATATAATATAGAAGCAACCAAAAATGCTTATGGTTTAAATATTTCTGAACAAAATATAGAAGATTCAGGAACTATAAGCTTAGAACAAATACAAAATAATCAAAATGTTATAAATAACATTGCAATTGAAGATGAAGATACAACATTAACAACATTAACAGAAAAACAATCAAAGTCAAAATATTATAATTTTGCAAAAAGCAAACTAAGCAAATATACAATAAATGGACAAGATAAACTAGTATATTTATCAGCTAGAGAAATTTCTAATGTAAACAATAGTAGTTATGCAAATAAAACATATAAATATACACATGGATTTGGAACAGTTATAACATCTGCAACATCAACAGATGAAAATGGAAATATAGAATATATACAAAAAGAATTTGATTCATCAGATGAAAAAATAAAAGTTGCAGAACCACGTATATACTATGGAACACAAGCAAATCAAGTAGCAATAACAAACTCAAAAAATCAGAAAGAATTTGATTACCCTATAAGCGAAACAGAAAGTGCAGAAAATACATATGACGGCAAGGGAGGACTACAATTAGGAGTTTGGGATAGATTAGTTCTAGGAATATATACAAAAAATCCTAAAATTGCATTTTCAAGCAATGTAAACAAAGATAGCAGAATATTAATTAATAGAAATATAACTGAAAGAGCAAAAACAGTTTTACCAGGAATTATCTATGATGAAGAACCATATCAAGTAATTACAGATGAAGGAAAAACTGTATGGGTATTAGACGGATACACAACATCACAAAATTATCCATATTCTCAAACAGTTCAAATAGAAGTAAATGGAAGCAGACCAAAAATAAATTACATTAGAAACTCTGTAAAAGTAATTATAGATAGTTACGATGGAACAATGAAATTCTATATAACAGATAGAACAGACCCTATAATAATGGCATATAGAAATATTTATCCAGATTTATTTGTAGATATAGATGAGAGTATTCCAACAGACATAGCAAAACATTTAACTTATTCAGAATTTTTATATAATGTACAAGCTAAGCTTGTTGAAAGATATCATACAGTAAAAACAGACGTATTATACAGAAGCAACGACGTATGGGAGCCTGCAACACACGTATCAGGAAAAACATTAACAACAGTTGGAACAGAAATAGAGCCATATTATACAATGGTTAAAACTATAGATTCTAATAAAGAAGAACTTGGACTTGTTTTACCATATACACTAGAAGGAAAACAAAGTTTATCTTCATATTTAGTTGGTACAGTTGATGAAAACGGAAATAATAAATTAAGTTTATACAGATTTGCAGATGATAGCAATGTTGTAGGAACTATGCAATTAGATACACAAATAGAACAAAATTCAGAAATTTCAAAAGAAATACAAGCACTAAATGTTAGTGGTACAAAATTAATAAGAAATATGATAGTAGTTCCAATAGATAATACACTTTTATATGTTGAACCAATATACCAAGTAATGCTTAATGAAAGCGAAGTACCAGTTTTAAAGAAAATTATAGTTGCATCTGGAAATAAAGTTGCAATAGGAAACAACCTAACAGAAGCTGTAGAAAATTTAAGTTCACAATATGCAACAAAAATTGAAGTTACAAATACAGATACAGAAGAGGCTTTAATTCAAGAAATTATAAAAGCAAATAATAACTTAAGCAATTCAAATGCAAGTAATGATTGGGAATTAATTGGTATAGATATAAAAGAATTACAGGGCCTTATTAATCAATTAGAAGAACTTCAAAAAGAAGAAGAAAAAGAAAATAAAAAGAATGCAAGTTCAGAAGATAATACTTTAATAAACAACACAATAGAAACAACTAATACAACTAATGAGTAATTTCTATTAATCCAAAGGAGGATTGCTTAAGATGAATTTAGCAAATAAACTAACAATTTTTAGAATTATATTAGTTCCTATAATGGTAATAATACCATTTCTAGGAATACAAGGAAGTTGGAATTATATTCCATATGAATGGATTATAATAGATTTGATATTTATAATAGCATCAATTACAGATAAATTAGATGGAAGTATTGCAAGAAAAAGAAATGAAATAACAACATTTGGAAAATTTTTAGATCCAATTGCAGATAAAATTTTAGTATTAGCAGCAATGATAATGTTAGTAGAAGCGGGAAGACTTCCAGCATGGATACCAATAATTGTATTATTTAGAGAATTTATTGTATCTGGTTACAGATTAGTAGCAGTAGAAAAAGGTGGAAAAGTAATAGCAGCATCTATTTGGGGTAAAATAAAAACAGTAACTCAAATGATAGCAATAATACTAATGTGTATAGACATAAATGGATATTTTGGAATGTTGAAGGGGCATCTAACAGGATGGGATTTAGCATTAAATATTGTAACATCAGTTTTAATTACAATATCCGTAATAGCAACAATATTTTCTGGTTGGGAATACATAAAAGATGGAAAAGAATTATTAAAAGATTAAAATTAAAAGTAGGCGATTATATAATTGCCTACTTTTAATATGGATATCTTTCAAAAAAATATTTAATAATATTATTAGCATTTGTATTATTAACATTAATTAAAACATCTTTATCTAAAGAAATCCACATGGTTATTTTGTAATCATCAATGTTATCAATAAAAACACCAATAAAATCGACAATTTCAATAGGATTTTGAAATTCTTTATTCCAAT
>USJU01000028.1 GCA_900555085.1 uncultured Clostridium sp. | reverse complement strand
TTGTTTCATTGCTTGTTGCATTTGCACTGCTATACAAAATTATTTTATCTATTGAAAAAGTATCAGAATAATCATTTGAAGATAATAAATCGCTCTCAAAATTAGTTTTTGCTTTATGCTTATTATAAATAAAATTTATTAAAAAAAATAATATAATAATAGCAATAAATACAATAATTAAAAAAATAATTTGTTTATTTATATTAACTTTTTTTCTTTTCTTTCGAGTACGAGAGAACATAAATTCCTCCTTAAAAATCTATGTATTATAATAATACAAAAAACATAATTTGGCAAGGCGGTAAAACGTTATTTTAATAAATCATAAAAATTTTTAAATTGATAACCTTCACTTTTTAAATATGAAATAGATTCTTTTAATATTTCAGAACTATTATTAACATCTGCGGTATCATGCATAAGAACTACAAGAGTACCTTTGTTTTTTGCGGATTTTTTTAAATTGTTTAAAAGCTGATAATTAGAAGTTTTTCTTTCTGAATCTTTGTTTAAACAATTCCAATCAACATAAGTATAATCCATTTCTTGTAAAATTTTTGCAGCTTTCTTCTTAGAACCTTTGTTATTAGCAGACATATAACCATTTGGAAATCTAAAAATATGAGAACAATAATTTAAATTACCAATTGCTTTTCCGATTTCTAAATCTGTACTTTTAACCTCATTAATAAAACTTTCAGAACTGGCATATAGCTTAGAATTATTATGGTCATAGCCATGATTTGCAATATAATGACCTTCTTCATATTCTCTTTTAACTATATCAGGATGATTTTTTACGTATTTACCAATAACAAAAAAACTTGCTTTTATATCTTCTTCTTTTAAAATATCTAAAATTTTAGGAGTAGCCTTTATAGTAGGACCATCATCAAAAGTTAAATAAGCAACCTTTTCATCACAAGAATTTAAAGAATTAAATTTTGCTTGTAAAGAAGAACTAACAATGCAGTTTTCTGCCATATCAACAGCAAAAGAAGGAGAATGTTTGCATAACCAAAATGCAATAATACATAAAACAATAAATAGAAAAAATGCATAGAAATATTTTTTCTTAATAAATAAACATCTCATATAATCCCTCCTATATATAAATATGTGATTTTTGTAAAAATGATAAAAATATATATAAAAATCTGAAATAAATTAAATATTAAATTTTTCCATTGACAAAATATTACATAATATGTAGAATTAGCTTAGGTGAAACGAATGAAAAGTAAGAGAAAAACATTGCTTTCTATTGGTGTTTTTCTTATTACATTAATCATTATATTTGTTGCAATTTTTATAAAAACATCTAATAAAAATGAAAGTTTGGCAACAAATTCAGAAAATGTAGAAGAAAAAACTTATGAGAAAGCAAATATAAAAGAATTTAATATTGATGAAATTATAAATAATAACACTGCAGAACCTATTAGAGAAGAAATTGTTTCTGAAGAGGTAGATTTAGAATATACAACAATTTATCAAAATAGTAATAGCATTCCAAAGGGAAAAATTCAGGTTTCTCAAGAAGGAAGAGATGGAAAACAAGTTGTAGTTACTAAGAAAAAATATCAAGGAAATGAACTTATAGGTGAGGAGCAAACAGGAAGAACTATAAAAGTTGCTTCAGTAGATAAAATTGTTCAAGTGGGTGTTGGAACAGGTTCATCAAACCATAAAATACAAAAAGGTGATAAAGTATATGTTACATCTGCTACATTAAATGTGTTTATGGAAAAAGATAAAAATTCAAATAAAGTTACAACTTTGCAAAAAGATAATCAAGTAAATGTAATGGAAGTTGATAACGATTGGTGTAAAGTAAGATATAATTCTTACTATGGATGGGTAGATATAAATTGTTTAGAGTATAAGGAAGAGAAAAAAGAAACAGAAACAGTAAAAGGAACAAATAATGTTATTGTGGCAGATAATTCAAGCGCAAAAAGTAAAGAACAATTAATGTCTAAATTAAGTGAAAATATGAGTTTAAATACACCAAGTGGATTAACATTAGAACAATTTAAAAAGGTACTTTCAAATAATGAAAAAGACAAAAATAAAATATTTGAGCAAAATGCAGAATACTTTTATTATATAGAAAAACAATACAACATAAATGGATTATTTGTTGCTGCTGTGGGAATACATGAGAGTGCATGGGGGACTTCAAAAATTTCAGCAGATAAAAAGAATTTATTTGGATATGGTGCAAGCGACAGTAACCCATATAATAATGCCTATACATTTTCAAGTTATTCAGAGGGAATAGATTTATTGGCAAGAGTATTTGTAAAATACTATATAAATCCAGCAGGAACAAAAATATATGATAATGAAATTGCTACAGGAAAATATTATTCAGGAACAACCCTAGCAGATGTAAATAAAAAATATGCATCAGATAAAAATTGGAATAAAAATGTATATACATGGATGAGTTATTTGTATAATAAACTATAACAAATTATGTACACACAAATAAAATGAAATAGTCATATCATAATACAGGGGTGAAGTATTTTGATAGACTATTTTATTAATTCTAATTATGTATTTCAAACCTTAATTGCAACACTTTTTACATGGGGAGTAACTGCTCTACGGAGCAGCAATAGTATTTTTCTTTAAAAGAGTAAAAAAAGGAATAATGGATGGAATGCTAGGATTAGCAGCAGGTGTAATGATTGCAGCATCATTTTGGTCATTATTATCGCCAGCAATAGAAATGGCAGAAACACTAAATATGATACCGTGGCTAATTGTAGCAACAGGATTTTTATGTGGAGGAATACTATTATTTATAGGAGATAAAGCATTTGACGTAATAAGCGATAAACAAAAAGATAATAGAAGTATAGATAAAAAACAAGAACCAAAAAGCTTAAAAAGATGTTTAATGCTTATATTTTCAATAACTTTACACAATATACCAGAAGGAATGGCAGTAGGTGTAGCATTTGGTTCACTTGCATATAACTTAGAAGGAGCAAACTTAATATCTGCATGTATATTAGCATTAGGGATAGGACTGCAAAACTTTCCAGAAGGAACAGCAGTAAGTGTACCATTAAGAAGAGAAGGATTCAGCAGAAGAAAAGCATTCTTCTATGGAATGTTAAGTGGAATAGTAGAACCGATATCAGCAGTAATAGGAGCACTGCTAGTAGCAAAAATAAGAATGTTTCTACCATTTCTACTAGCATTTGCAGCAGGAGCAATGATATACGTAGTAGTAGAAGAACTAATACCAGAAAGCCAATCAAACGAAAGAAAAGACGTAATGGCTCTATTTACATTAATAGGATTTGTAATTATGATGGTATTAGATGTTGCATTAGGGTAAACATATTAATTTTTTTTTAGGTCATGCACTTTCTATTTTGCTATTTCATATAATTTGTTATAAGCAAAATGGAGGTGCATTTATGTTACATACCCTTTCACTTTTTGGTTTTTTAGGTTTTATAAAATCAGCTATTTTAGTTGTTGGATACATTCAAAGTAGCAATTTATTTCCTGAGCCACTTACACAAGCTGAAAAAACTTTATATCTAAAACAATTAAAAGAAGGAAATGAAGAAGCTAGAAATATACTTATAGAGAGAAATTTACGTTTAGTAGCACATGTTGCTAAAAAGTATTCTACTTCAAATGTAGATACAGATGATTTGATTTCTATTGGAAGCATAGGACTTATAAAAGGAATTAATAGTTTTAATGTTGATAAAGGTTCTAAATTATCAACATATATAAGTAGATGTATCGATAATGAAATTTTAATGTACTTACGAAGCACAAAAAAATTACAAAATGAAGTGTATTTAAATGATACTATTGGAGAAGATAAAGATTCCAATGTTGTAACCTTGCAAGAGGTGTTAGTTGCTGATGAAAAAACAATAGATGAGCAAGTAGATTTAAAATTACAAATAAAGAAATTGTATAGTAAAATTTCTAGTATTTTAAAAGACAGAGAAAGAACAATAATAAATTTAAGATTTGGTTTAGATGGAAACAAACCAAAAACACAAAATGAAATAGCACAAGAAATGGGGATATCACGTTCGTATGTTTCAAGAATAGAAACAAAAGCAATAGGAAAATTAGCAAAAGAAATAAGAGAATAAAAAAAGAAAGCAATTTTAAAATTGCTTTCTTAAAACTATGCATAATTTTTTATATATTAATTTAAACTTAAGCTATAGCAGCATTTAATTTTTTAGCTAATCTAGATTTTTTTCTAGCAGCAGTGTTTTTTACTAAAACACCTTTTGTGCAAGCTTGGTCTATTTTTTTAGTAGCTTCAGAAAATAAAGCTTTTGCTTCTTCAACATTTCCTGATTCTAAAGCTTGTTCAAATTTTTTAACAGCTGTTCTATAACCTGATTTAATCATATTATTTCTCATAGTTTTCTTTTCGATAACTTTTACTCTTTTCATTGCTGATTTGATATTTGGCATTATGTTTGCACCTCCTTATATGAAATAAACTATAACAGAAACCATTTTAACACGTGATACGGAAAAATGCAAGCAATTTTATAAAAAACATTGTAAAATGTAATAATTTGTGTTATTATTCTTTCAGAAATGGAGGGATAAAAATGATAGCTATTGGTAGTGATCATGGAGGATACAAATTAAAAGAAGAAATAAAAAAATACTTAGAAGAAAAAAAGATAAAATATAAAGATTTCGGATGTTTTTCAGAGGAAAGAGCTGAATATCCAACTATAGCAAAAGAAGTTTCTAGAAGTATTCAATCAAAAGAATGCGAAAAAGGAATTTTAATATGCAGATCTGGTTTAGGAATGAGCATTGTTGCAAATAAATTTAGAGGAATTAGAGCAACAAACTGCCTAAACGAAAATATGGCTAAATATGCAAGAATGCATAATGATAGCAATGTACTAACATTAGGTGCAGACGAACTTACTGTAAACGAAGCAATTTGCATATTAAGAATATGGATAGCAACAGAATTTGAAGGTGGAAGACATGAAGAAAGAATTAAATTAATAGAAGAAATAGAAAAAGAAAATATGAAATAAGAGGTGCAAAACCATATGTGGGGAGATATTGCAATAGCATTTTTACTTGCTTTTATAACAGCATTTATGATGACACCATATTCAATAAAATTAGCAATTAAAGTAGGAGCGGTAGATATACCAAAAGATAATAGAAGAATGCATAGTAGACCAATACCAAAACTTGGTGGAATTGCTGTTATTTGTGGATTTATAGTATCAATGTGTTATTTAATATTCACAATGACAATAGAAAACGAAGGCAACTTAGATTTATTTCAAGAACATTATTTTATGAAAATAATAGGGTATTTCCTAGGAGCCTTTGTACTTGGAATAACTTGCTTTATAGATGATATAAAAAACATAAAACCACTAGTAAAACTTTCAGGTCAATTATTAGCAGCCATAATTGTAACATCTTTTGGACTAAGGCTTGGAAATATAAATTTACCATTCATTCATTCAGCAGAAATAAATGAATTAATTTCGATAATACTTACAATAGGTTGGATCGTAGGAATAACAAATGCGATTAATTTAATGGATGGGTTAGATGGACTATCATCTGGAATTACTCTAATATCTTGTTTATCATTACTAATTATTTTCGCTTTAAATAATTCACCAACAATCGCAATTATAATGATAACAGCACTTGCAGGTGCTATAGTTGGATTTTTACCATATAATTTTAATCCAGCAAAAACATTTATAGGAGATACAGGGTCAAACTTTTTAGGTTATACACTTTCAATAGTATCTATATTAGGAGTAGCTAAAACATATACGGCAGCAGTAATTGTTCTACCAATAATAGTATTGGGGTTACCTATATTTGATACAATTTGGGCTATATTTAGAAGAATAATTAAAGAAAAATCTTTTAAAGCAGTATTTAAAGCAGATAAGGGACATTTACATCATAGAATAGTAAGAAGAGGATTTTCAACAAAGCAAGCTGTTTATATTTTATATGGAATTAGTGCTTGCTGTGGAATGTTTGCAGTTATTTTATTAGAAAGCGGAATATGGAAAGCAATATCTTTTGCAATAATGGTAGTATTAATTGTGGCAGTTGGTTTGAAAAACTTTATAAAACCAGACAGAGAACCGGGAAGCCAATATGAATGTTTGAATTGTAGATACATATATAACCCAAAAGTTGGAAATCAAGTAGCAGGAATAAAACCACATACAGAATTTTCAGACTTACCAGATGATTGGACATGCCCTGTTTGCGGTAAAAATAAAGATAATTTTAAAGTACATGAGGGATAGAAAGAGAGAATAAAATGGACAAAATTAATAAATTTTTAGCATATAATGGAAGAATAAATGTAATATGTTGTGATACTACAACACTTGTAGAAGAAGCAAGAAAAATACACGATTTAAGTCCAGTTGTAACAGCAGCATTAGGTAGATTATTAACAGTTACAAGTTTAATGGCAACAGATTTAAAAAATAAAGAAGACAAACTAACAATACAAATAAAAGCAAATGGACCAATAGAAAGTATGGTAACAGTTGCAAATAGTAATAATGAAATAAAAGGATATGCTAAAAACACAGCTATTGATATACCATTAAATGAAGATGGAAAACTTGATGTAGGTAGAGCAGTTGGATTTAACGGATTTATAAATGTAATAAAAGATATTGGTTTAAAAGAACCATATGTAGGAATGGTTCCATTAGTATCTGGAGAAATAGGAGACGATTTTGCAAATTATTTTGTAAAATCAGAAGGTCAAGATGCAGCAGTTGCAGTAGGTGTTTTAGTAGATAAAAATGGAGTTAAATCTGCTGGAGGTTATATAATAAAACCAATGCCAGATGCAACAAACGAAGATATATCGAACTTAGAACAAAATATTTTTAAAGCAGGAGCAATTTCGAAAATGTTAGATGAAAAGTTAAGTTTAGAAGAAATTGCAAAAAAAATAACTGGAGATGAAGATATAAAATTAATTGAAGATGATATTAATCCAAAATACCAATGTAACTGCAACAGAAATAGATTTGAAAGAGGCTTAATATCTCTTGGAAAAGAAGAACTAAAGAAATTAATAAAAACTCAAGATAAAATAGAAACAACTTGTCAATTTTGCAATAAAAAATATGAATTTACAAAACAAGAAATAGAAGAATTATTAAAATAGAAAGAGGAATAATAAATGGCAGAATATTCACCAATGATGCAAAAATATCTTGAAACAAAAGAAGAATACAAAGACTGTATTCTTTTTTACAGACTAGGCGATTTTTATGAAATGTTTTTTGATGATGCAATTCTAGTTGCAAGAGAATTAGAAATAACATTAACAGGAAAAGATTGTGGACAAGCTGAAAGAGCTCCTATGGCAGGAATACCACATCATGCAGCAGAAATGTATATTTCAAAACTTGTGGCAAAAGGATATAAAGTTGCAATATGTGAACAATTAGAAGATCCTAAACAAGCAAAAGGTATAGTAAAAAGAGGGGTAATTAGAGTAGTTACACCAGGGACAGTTGTAGAAAGCAATATGTTGGAAGAAAGAAAAAACAATTTCATAATGAGTATATTTAAAACAGGAATTTACTTTGGAATAAGTGTATGCGATATTACAACAGGTGAATTTTATTCAGCAGAAATAAAAGATACTCAAAATTTTCCACAATTATTAGATGAAATTGCAAGATATAATCCGAGTGAACTTGTAATAAACAGCATGATGTCAGATTGTGCAGAAGAAATAGATGCAATAAAAGAAAGATTTGATGTTTATATAACAAAATTTAATGATAAATTCTTTGATACAGATTGCCTAGATATAGAAACAAGATTTACATATGTAGATAATAAAGGAAATGAAGTAAAAGATTTAGAAGATAAAAAATTTGCAGTGGCTTCTATAAATGCTTTAATTAGTTATATAGAACAAACTCAAATGACTACATTAGATAGTATTAATAAAATAGTTTTATATAGTATTTCTAAATATATGTCTTTAGATATAAATGCAAGAAGAAATCTTGAATTAACAGAAAAAATGAGGGACAAATCTAAAAAAGGAACTCTTTTATGGGTACTAGATAAAACTTCTACAAGTATGGGTGGTAGAGCATTACGCAGATGGATAAGCGACCCATTAATAGACACAATAGAAATAAATAAAAGGCTAAATGCAGTTAAAGAACTAAAAGATAATTTAATGCTAAAAGGAGATATAATAGAAGCACTAAAAAAAGTATATGATATAGAACGTTTAGCAGGAAAAATGGCATATGGAAATGCAAATGCAAGAGACATGATAACTCTAAAAAATTCATTAATGAAATTGCCAGAATTAAAGGAAATATTATCAAAATGCAATTCAGAAATGCTAAAAGAATTATATATTAATTTAGATGTGTTGCAAGATGTAAAGGATTTAATAGAAAAGTCTATAGTTGAAGACCCACCAATGACAATGAAAGATGGCGGAATAATAAAACTCGGATATGATGAAGAAATAGATAAATTAAAAACAGCCACAACAGAGGGAAAAAATTGGATAATTAAATTAGAAGCAGAAGAAAGAGAAAAAACAGGAATTAAAAATTTAAAAATAGGTTATAACAAAGTTTTTGGATATTTTATAGAAGTAACAAAATCAAATTTAAGTCAGGTACCAGAAAGATATGTACGTAAACAAACATTAACAAATGCAGAAAGATATATAACAGAAGAATTAAAAAATATAGAAAATCAGGTACTTGGAGCTGAAGAAAAAGTTATAAATCTAGAATATAATGCATTTGTAGAAATAAGATGCGAAATAGCAAAAAATATAAAAAGATTGCAAAAATCAAGTAATGTAGTTTCAACACTAGATGTTTTAACCTCATTTGCAACAGTTGCAGAAGATATGAATTATTGCATGCCACTTGTTGATAATTCAGGAAAAATAGATATAAAAGAAGGAAGACACCCTGTTATAGAAAAAATGCTAGGAGTAGGAAGTTTTATTGCAAATGATACATATTTAGATAAAGATGAAGACAGACTATCTATTATAACAGGACCTAATATGGCAGGCAAATCAACCTATATGAGACAAGTAGCATTAATTACACTAATGGCTCAAATAGGAAGCTTTGTACCAGCAACAGAAGCAAAAATAGGTGTTGTAGATAAAATATTTACTAGAGTTGGAGCATCAGACGACTTAAGCATGGGACAAAGTACATTTATGGTAGAAATGATGGAAGTTGCAACAATTTTAAAAGAAGCAACAGAAAATAGTTTAGTTATTCTAGACGAAATAGGTAGAGGAACTTCTACATATGACGGACTATCTATTGCGTGGGCAGTTGCCGAATATATAGCAGATAAAGAAAAATGTGGAGCAAAAACTCTATTTGCAACACATTATCATGAATTAACAGAGCTTGAAGAAAAATTAGATGGAGTAAAAAATTATTCAATAGCTGTAAAAGAAAAAGGTGAAGATATAATTTTCTTAAGAAAAATTATAAGAGGTGGAACAGATGAAAGCTATGGAATACATGTTGCAAGACTAGCAGGAGTTCCAAAAACAGTAACACAAAGAGCAGATGGAATACTAAAAAGCCTAGAAAAGAAAAATATATTAAATGGTAAAAAACAAGAAAAAGAAAGTAAAAAAGTAGTAGAAGGACAATTTGATATGTTTAATTATAAACTAGCAGAAATAGCACACGAAGTAGATAAAATAAACTTAGACGAACTAACACCAATAGATGCATTAAATACTTTAGTAAGAATAAAAGAAAAAATGAAATAAGAGAGGAGAAAGTTATGAATAATGAAGAAGAAAGCAGAGTACAAGAAATAATGAATGAAAAGGGACAAAATGCTGTAAATGAAATTGTAAAAAAAGAAAAAAATAGAATATCAAAATTAAAAGAAAAGGTAAATAGCAAAAAAGAAATAAGAATAAAAGAGTACCTTATAGATTCACCAAATCCTAATCAAAAAAGAATAGATAAAATTATAGAAGAAGAAAAAGAAAGATAGATTTATGGAGTAGATAATGGGAAATATAAATGTTTTTTCAGGACCAATGAAATGTGGAAAAAGTCAAATGTTAATAAATGCAGCAAATAGACAATCTATAGCAGGTAAAGAAGTAAAAGTATTTAAGCCTATAATAGACAATAGATTTTCAAATGATGATATAACAGACAGAAATGGAAATAAATTTCCTGCAATTAATATAAAAAGTATAAACGAAATAAAAAACTACGAAGCAGATGTATATTGTATAGATGAATTTCAATTTTTAGAAGGCGATGTAAATACAATACAAAAACTAGCATCAAAAGGAAAAAAATTCTTTATATCTGGACTAAACCTAACAGCAGAAAGAAAACCATTTGGAAAAATGGGAGAATTGCTTTGCAATTCAGACAATGTAAAAATGATGACATCAATATGTGAATGTTGTAAATCAGAAAATGCAGTATACAGTTATTGTAAAACAAAAAAAGATGGAGACATCTTAATAGGGGACAGTCAATATATGCCAGTATGTAGCAGTTGCTATGAAAAATTGATACAAAATGAATTGACATAAATAACTGAACAGGATATAATACGCAATATATAAATTTTATAATCTCCTAAAGAAACACCAGGAGTTTTAATAGAGTTAACTATTAAAAATGCACAAGCAGAATTGCAAAGGAGAGTGAGCATATGTTTATCGAAAAGCTAACTGACAAACAAGTCAAATCATTTTTAGAACAACAATATCCACCGAAAGAAGGATGGAGTTATAGTTGGCACTTCTGGAATAATGAGCAAAATTATTTATGTTCTTTAGAAAGAGAACAAAATGATTATGTAGATAACATTAGATTAGAGGATTTTTTTTCAGATGGAGGATCAACAAAAGCTTGGATAAAATACTTGTATGGAATCTTTGGTGAAGAATACAAGCAAGAATATGTTAAAGAATGTTTAAAAATCTTTGATTAAAATTAATTAAAAAGATAAATAAAAGGTCGCAGTCAGTTAGCGACCTTTTATTATGAAAAATTTCTGTTTTTGCTGTAGGGGCGGACGTTTAAAAATATAGAAAGATAGTATATATTTAATATTTAAATAAATTAATGTCAAATGTTGTAGGGGTCGGCGTCCCGACGACCCGTGTGTTTTTTTATTTCTATAATTCAATTCTTGGCTGATACTTCTCAAGCCACATATTAACCTGGCACAAATAAGCCATAAGTTGAGGACCAGTCCTTGGGTGTCAGAAAACAACACGAACAGCTAACTGTTGATACTGTAAAATAAAAAAACACAATCTGCAAAAATGAACTTTTTTTATAAAAAAAACGAAAAAATAATATAAAACATGTGATTACTAAAATAAAGTGTTAGTTAATAGCACTTTATTTTTTGCATATTTATTGTAAGAAATTTATATTTATGATAATATAAAACAAGATTTGAAATATTGAATAAAATAATAGGAGTAAAAATGGAAATAGAATACAAAAATATAAATGAAGCTCTAAACTTTTATAACATAACTGATAAAGAATATAAAAATAAATGCTATCAATGCATAGAAAATATAAATAAAAACAATGAAATTTTAAACAAATTTAATGATATATACAAATTACTATATGAGGATAAAACAGATGAATATAGAAAATTATGGGAAATAAAAAATCCAAAAGAGTTATTTGGACAAGATTATCCTATAATGTAAAAAGACCAAAATATACTTGCGAATCTTGGTTATTAAGTCAAGAAATTGCTTCAATGTTAGATGAAAATTCTAATATAGTAAAATTACAAAAATTGTTTGATATAAGGCAAGATAAAAATGGAATAGATGATATATTAAATTTTGTTTTTAATATGAGAGAATGTGATAATTATAAAAATTTATCAGAAAAGACATCACTTCAAAGAAAAATAAAAGAATTTTTGATTAACGGTGGAAAAATATATAATGGATATGGAGAAATAAATGAAGAAATTATTAGTTAGTGATTATGATCAAACATTTTATTTAAATGATGAAGATATAGAAAAAAACAAAATTGCAGTAAAAAAATTTATAAATAAAGGTAATATGTTTGTTATAGCAACAGGTAGAAGTTATGACGATTTTATGAAAAAGAAAAAACAATATAATATTGAATATGACTATGTTATTATAAATCATGGAGCAACAATTTTAGATAAAGAAGATAATATTATTTTTGAAACTACAATGCCAAACGAGATTTTAGATAGTTTGAAATCTGATTTACATATAAAAAATGCAGAGAGATATTTTTGTTGTAGCTTGATAGAAAGTAGAGTTGAATTTGAACATAAGAACTTAACTAAAGTTCATGTTAAATATAATGATTTAGAATATTCAAATGAAATTCAGAAAAATTTAGAAGAAAAATATGGAGATATTTTAAATATTTATTATGTTAGTGGTAATTCAATAGAAATAATATCAAAAAATACAGATAAATCCAAATCAATAAAATTATTATCAAAAAAAATTGGAATCAATCAAGAAGAAATTTACACAATAGGTGATGGATATAGTGATATTGAAATGATAAAAGATTTTAATGGTTATGCAATGAAAAAATCAGTTGATGTGTTAAAAAAAGTTGCAAAAAAAGAATGCAATAGTGTATCAGAAATAATAAATGAAATAATGTAGGAGAAAAAATGAAAAGTAAAAATATAGAAGGAAATATCATAATTGCAATAAACGCAATGAAAAAAATAATGGTAATATTTTTAGGACCATTTCTAACAGCATATTTTATAAAGACATCACAAGAAAGTATAATAGATTTATCTATTTATTATATATTTTCATATATATTACTTGCTATTGGTACTTTTATTGTTGCAAATATTATAAAGAACAAATTTAGAATAGGAATGTTTAGGATTGGTGTAATATTAAACTTTTTTTACATAATGTCAATCATTGTTTTAAAAGAAAAAATAATCAATCATTTAGAAATAATATCGGTACTTTATGGAATTTCATCAAGTGCTTATTGGTTCCCTTATAATTTATTTGTAATAAATAAAATAGATAATAATGAAAGAACTGAATATACTGTAAAATCAAAAATTGTCTCATCAGTTATTGGAATATTGTGCCCAATTTTATTAGGTTCAATAATAACAGCAACTAATTATGAATTAACTGCTGTTATTATATTATTTATATCACTTATTCAAATAATACTTTCATTTATGTTAATGCCAAAAGAAGAAAAAAATTTACCTAAATTTAATTTTAAAAATACTTGGAATAAACTAAAAAATAATAAACAAATAAGAAAAATGTCAATAGTAGAATTTTTTATAGGTATGAATGTAAGTGATGGAGCGTTAGAAGTTTTAATGACTGTACTTATATTTAATTCATTTAAAACGAATATGAATTTAGGAATAATAACTTCAATAACAACAGTATTATCAATGATTTGTGTTCATATGTATGGAAAAATATATAAAAACAGAGACGATAAGAAAATTATAATAATCTCTAGTATATTACCAGTAATATCAGTCTTAATATTATTAGTATGGAGGAACAATATAACTGTTATAATTTATAATGTTTGTTATGTTATATTTACATCATTGCTTACATTAACAAGAGAAATTAGATTATTCAATTTATCAGATAGTTATATTGTGGATAAAAATAACCAATGTGAATTCTTTGCAATAAGAGAAGGAATATTAAATTGTGGTAGAGTTTTTGGATATCTAATGCTCTTATTGGCTGGAGTAAGTGGAAGTAATTTGGTCTTAAATGTTGTTATGGTTTTATTAACATTATCAATATTTATAATGGGATTAAATATAAGAAAGATAGAAAAATTTGAAAAATAAAAGAAAGGTGAAAAAAATTTTATGCTAGCAAATAAATTAAATTACGGAGATACAATAGGTGTTGTGGGAGTATCAAATAGTTTAGCTTTAAATAACAGATTTGAAGATTTTAAAAGAGCAGAAAAATTGTTAATAAGTAAAGGCTTTAAAATTAAATTTGGTAAATATATAAAAGAAGATTACTATGGTTCATGTGGTACTAGAAAACAAAAAGCAGAAGATATGATGAATATGTTTAAAGATAATGAAGTAAAAGCAATTATTTGTCTAGCAGGAGGACAAACATGTAATACATTTATTGATTTATTAGATTATGAAGAAATAAAAAAACATCCTAAAATACTAGTAGGTTATAGCGATATAACAGTGTTACTTCAAGCTATTTACAAAAAAACAGAATTAGTAACATTTAGTGGACCAGATTTTGTTTCATTTGGAACTGAATATGCAAAAGAACAATATCAAGTGTTTGAAGAAGCATTTGTTAATAAAAAATTAGATAAATTCAATAATGGCAAAAAAAATATTATTAAGAAGGGAAATGCAGAAGGAAAAATAATTGGTACAAATTTAGGGTGTATGATGTATTTATTAGGAACAGAATATTTACCAGATATGCAAGATAATATTCTATTTATAGAAAGCTATAAAACATCACCTAATGAATGTCAAAGGAGGTTTGCACATTTAAAACAATATGGTATTTTTGATAAAATAAAAGGTATTGTCGTTGGGTATAATTATGATCTACAAAAAGATGAAAATACATATCCTCAAATGGAAGATATATTACTTGAATATTCAAAGAAATATAATTTCCCTATTGTTAAATGTAATGATTTTGGTCACAAGATTGTAAATTCTGTTATACCAATAGGTGGATTCTGTAAAATTGATTGTGAAAATGAGGAAGTTGAAATAATAGAAAAGTTTTTAAAGTAAAGGAAAAATAAGAATATGAAAATAGGAATAGATATAGATGGAGTTTTAACTGATATAGAACAATGGCAGTTAGATTATGGAAGTAAGTTTTTTTATGAAAAATATGGTTTAAAAATAAAGAATTACAAGGGATATGAAACAAATGAAATATTTGATGTTGACATTAAATTAGATGATGAATTTTGGAACAAATATTTTAGGGAATATTCAATTAATGTCGAAGCAAGGAAGTTTGCAAATGAGGTCATTGATAAATTAAAAAAAGATGGACATGAAATTTATATAATTACGGCTAGAGGCTCTTTTTTATCTCATTCAGCAGATGTAATGACCATAGAAGAAAATAGAAATATTGTATTAAATTGGCTAAAAATTAATCAAATACATTTTGACAATATAATCTTTAGTCCAGAAGATAAATTGGAAATATGCAAACAAAATAATATAGATTTAATGATTGAAGATAAG
>USJU01000027.1 GCA_900555085.1 uncultured Clostridium sp. | reverse complement strand
ATGTACAACATAATTTAGATGTATTAAAAAGCAAAATAACTGATAATATGAATATTGTTGCTGAACAAGGAGATGCAATTGACTTATCAAGGTTTGAAGATAATATTTTTGATATTGTATTAGTTTTAGGGCCTTTGTACCACTTGTATACAGAAGAAGAAATTAATAAATGTATAAATGAAGCTAAAAGAGTATGTAAAAATAATGGTATTATGATGTTTGCATATTTACCTAATGATTCAATAATGATAAGCTGGGCATTACTAAAAGGTCATTTGAAATTTGGATATGATAATAAACGATTTGATCAAAACTTTAAAATAATTTCTGAACCAAGTGAAATAATGAGAGCATTCTATATTGATGAACTTGAAAAAATTATGAATTCAAATAATATAGAAAAGATTAATAATATCTCAACATCAGGAGTTGCTCCACATTTTAGAAATATCATTGACAATTTATCAGAAGAAGAATTTGAAATTTGGAAAAATTATCATTTCAGTTCTTGTGAAAGAAAAGAAGTGCAAGGATATAGTACACATATGCTATATATTGGTAAAAAAATAAGCCGATAGTTTATAATATAAGCCATCGGCTTTTATTCTTATAAATTTTTTCAGCACCTCATCCATTTTATCATTAATATTTTAGTTGCCTTTTTGAACACTTTTTATTAAATATATTATGCTTTCTAAATTAATAATTTCACTTGAATGTTGTTGCTTAATCCTTTTTGTCACTACCATACTTATTCACAATCTAATTATACAACAATTTTTAAAAATTCAGTTGTTACTTTTTTAAATTAAACTAAAAATGTAGTATCATCAATAAACTTATAATCAGTCTTATATTTAATATATCTAACTAATCTAAATAAACTATCATCTTTTCCTTTAGCTTCTAACATAATATCAATATCTCTATCATATTTCTTAAGTATTTCTATAAAATTAATAAAATCATCACCATTAATATATTCATTATGACTCCTATAATCTCTCTTATTTTTAGGAGAAGAAAAATGCATTTTAACTCTCCTATTACCCCAACTATTAAAAATATCTGCAAAAGAAAAATCACTTTTATTACATAAATGATGATGATAATCTAAAACAACAGGTATACTAGTAACTTTGGATATATTTAGAACATCATTAACATTAAAAACTTTATCATCATTTTCAATAGCAATACATTTTCTTAAATATATAGGTAATTTATTAAAATTATTAATAAACCTGCTAATAGAATTTTCCTTACCAAAAGCACTACTACCAACATGAAGTATTAATATTTTATCATTTACATTTAGCATATTCAAAAGATTATAATGATATTCAAGTATCTTAACAGAATTAGAAACAACATCACTCTTCACACTATTAAGCACACAAAACTGATCAGGATGAAAATCAACTCTCATTTTACTTTCACTAATTTTCTTACCTATAGTATCATAATAACTTTTGTATTTATTAGTATAGTCAAATTTAACATCATCTTTAGTAGCAAGAGGAATAATTTTTGAAGACATCCTATAAAAATGAATGTTATTCTTAATATTATAATCAATTATATTATTTAAAGATTTTAAGTTAGAAATAATAACTCTATCCAACTTATTAATATCTCCATCTTTTAAATATTTACTATAAGTATAAGGGCTAGAACTACTATCATTAATACAATTAGTAATACATGCATATCCAAGTCTAACCTTCATAAAATCACCATTATTAATATTAACAAAATAAAAATAATTAAACGAATAACTAAAACTATGTTATAATAATTGCATAGAAAGGAAATAATAATATGTCTGCAGCTAAAGTAAAAGAATATTTAAAAAAATATAATATGGATAATAGAATAATAACCGTACCAACAACTAGTGCTACTGTAAAAGAAGCAGCAGAAGCTCTTGGTACTGAAGAGGCTAGAATTGCTAAAACATTATCATTTAAATTAAAAGATAAATATATCGTTGTTGTAACAAAAGGAGATGTTAAAATAGATAACGCTAAATATAGACATACATTCGGAGAAAAGGCTCATATGGTAACAGCAACAGAAGTAGAAGAAAAAATAGGCCATCCTGTAGGAGGAGTATGCCCCTTTGCATTAAATGATGGTGTAGAAGTATATCTAGATGAATCACTAAAGAATTTTGAAACAGTATTCCCTGCTTGTGGAGCTACTAATAATGCTATAGAAATATCTATTGAAGAATTAGAAAAAGTAACTAACCGCGCAGCATGGGTAGATGTAACAAAAGAAAAAGAAGACTAATATCAAGTACAACACTTGATATTTTTTATTACTATTAAAAAACATTACAACCTATATTTTAAATAATATAAAAATAGAGGTCACGAACTCGGAAGCCATAGTATATATGGATTTCGGAATTTGTGAACCTCAAAAATTGGTAGCGAAGATGTGATTCGAACACATGACCCTTCGGGTATGAACCGAATGCTCTAGCCAACTGAGCTACTTCGCCATATTTAAGACGTTTTCTATTATAAACAGTTTTTGCTGTTTTGTCAATAGCTTATGTGAAATTTGTTATAGGATATGTGCAAGAACATATCCTATATTAATCTCCTATTTCTTTTTCTATATCTTTTTCATTAATTTTTTCTAACTTTTGTCTTCTTGTAGTTCCTGTATTTGTTTTTACTCTATTTTTTAGTCCTGTTTTCTTTGCTTTTGTTCCATTATTATTTTCAAGCATTTCTTCCAAACTACTTATTTTGTTTTTGCTTTCTTGTTTTTTTATTTCTAAAACTTCTTCATTTAATATTTCTTCGTTTTCATTTTCTTCATTTGAAGATAAAGCTTTAAATACAACAAAAAACGATGAGAATGTATCTCTTATAGCTTGTGTAATTGCTAAACCGTTTTTTTCTTTTATAGCATTTGCCATAATTTCTCTTAGAATTAACTAAGATTTTCACCTCACTTTTTTACAATACTGTTTCCATAATAACATATGGTTTTAAAAAAGTCAAATATTTAAGTAAATGCAAGCATTTTTCGTGTGTCATTTTTAGACATTTTTTAATTTATAAATTGTAATAATAAATAAAATTTATTTAAATATTCAATAGATATTATCTTTTTATAACACAAACTAGCGGCCTATAAGGCCGCCATAATTTATTCCATATAATCTCTTAGTTTTTTACTTCTACTTGGATGACGTAACTTTCTTAATGCTTTTGCTTCTATTTGTCTTATTCTTTCACGTGTTACGTCGAATTCTTTTCCTACTTCTTCCAATGTTCTTGCTTTTCCATCTTCTAATCCAAATCTAAGTTTCAAAACTTTTGCTTCTCTTGGTGTTAGTGTATTCATTACTTCTTCAAGTTGTTCTTTAAGCATTGTATATGCTGCAGAATCTTGAGGTGCTGGTGAATCATCATCCTGTATAAAATCTCCTAAATGACTATCGTCTTCTTCACCTATTGGTGTTTCTAAAGAAACTGGATCTTGTGCAATTTTTTGTATTTCCATAACTTTCTCAACTGGCATTTCCATTTCTTTCGCAATTTCTTCAGGTGTTGGTTCTCTACCCATTTGTTGTAATAAATGCCTTGATATACGTATTAATTTGTTTATTGTTTCTACCATATGAACCGGAATTCTTATAGTACGTGCTTGGTCTGCAATAGCTCTTGTAATAGCTTGTCTTATCCACCATGTCGCATACGTACTGAATTTAAACCCTTTTGTATAGTCAAATTTTTCAACAGCTTTTATTAGTCCCATATTTCCTTCTTGAATTAAATCTAAAAATAGCATTCCTCTTCCAACATATTTTTTTGCTATACTAACAACCAATCTTAAGTTAGATTCTGCTAATTTCTTTTTAGCTTCTTCATCACCATCAAGAATTCTTTTTGCTAGGTCAATTTCTTCTTCATAAGTAAGTAGAGGAATTTTACCTATTTCTCTTAAATACATTCTAACTGGATCATCTACATTAACACCCTCAAACGTATTAGCATTTACTTCGTCTAATTTAATCTCTTCTACCTCTTTTAAATCTTCTATGTTTGGTTCTTCATCTTCTATATCATCTTCTACAATAGCTCCAGCTTCTTGAAAAGCTTCAAATACTTTTTCAATATTATCTGGATTTACTTTTTCTAATTTTGCAGCTAATTCTGCATATGTCATTTTTCCATTCTTTTTAGCTTCTTCAATTATTTTTTTTATTTGTTCCATTTCTTCTTTGCTTAGTTTGTTTTCTTCTTTACTCATAAAATCCTCCTTACTTGGTTTTTGCAAGCTCTATTATAGTTGCATTTAATTCATTTTCAAGTTTTTTCAAAATTTCTTTATCTGTATTTTCTTCTATTTCCTTCATTATTATATTTCTTTTTGATATAAGCTTGTCTTTTTTATATGTTTTTAAAATATCTTCTATTCCCTTATCTATTTCAGTTATTCCATAATCTTCAGCCATTATACTTGTTATGTGGTTTATTATTTCTTCATCTTCAAATAAAATTGTATAGTCGTATATTTCTTTTTTTCCCTCTTCAAATTCGCTATATACTGTTTTTATAATAGTTTTATTAATTTCAGAAAGAAAATCATCTGGCTTAATTTCATCTTTTATTTTTAAATATGTATTTATTCCTCCAGAAACTAATAGAGAAATAATTGTGTTTTCTCTTCTTAATGTTGTTTCGTCTACATTATTTTCTACTTTTTTCTGTAAATTATACTTTGGTGTTCTTCTTTCTAAAATTTTTGAATCTGTTCTATTATTTTTAAATTGAAGTTTTTGGATTTCAGAATATATTGCATCTTTAGATATTTTATATTCTGATGAAATTTTATCTAAATAAACTTCTCTTTCTATATTATTTGTAACCTTTGAAAGAGTTTTTGCAATTTCATTTAAAAATTTTATTTTGTCACTTGTATTTTCTAAATTAAGTTCTTTTTTAAATATTTTAACTTTAAATTCTACTAAAGATATTGCTTCTTCAACATATTTTAAAAATCTGCCACTTCCATATTTAGTAACAAATTCATCTGGGTCTTTCGCTCCTTCTATTTGAAGAATTCTAATATCGCAACCTAAGTTATCTAATATTTCTAATCCTCTCATAGTTGCTGATTGTCCAGCACCATCTTGGTCATAACCTATAATTATTTGGTCGGCAACTCTTCTTAAAAGTCTTCCCTGTGCTTCTGTTAATGCTGTTCCCAAAGAAGCTACTGCATTTTCTATTCCTCTTTGATGTAGTGAAACTGCATCCATATATCCTTCAACTATAATTATTTTTTTATTTTGATTTGTGTTAACATTATTTAATCCATATAAATGTCTGCCTTTGTTATAAACTATAGTTGATGGAGAATTTAGGTATTTTGGTTTAGAATCATCTAAAACTCTTCCACCAAATGCAATTACTTTTCCTCTAATATCTTGTATTGGAAACATAAGTCTATTTTGAAAACTATCATAAAATTTTCCACTTTTTCCCTTTTTTACTAATGCAGAAGCTAAAATTTCTTCATCATTAAATCCCTTAGATTTTAAATATTTATATAATTCATCAAATTTACATGAATAACCTATTAGAAATTTTTTAAGAGTGTTATTATCTAACTTTCTCTTTTTTACATACTCCTGTGCAGGTTTTGCAGATGGTTTATATAAGTTTTCGTGATAGAATTGTGCCGTTTCTTTATTTATTTCGTATACTTTAGATTTTAAATATTCTGCTTTACTATTTGAATCGTTTTCTAGTGATGGTAATGTTATGTTTGCTCTTTCAGCAAGTATTTTTACACTTTCTCTAAAGTTTACTCCTTCTATTTTAGAAATAAAATGAAAAACATTTCCACCAACTCCACATCCAAAGCAATGAAAAATTTGCTTGTTTGGAGAGACAAAAAAAGATGGTGACTTTTCGCTATGAAATGGACACAATCCTGAATAATTGCTACCTGTACGTTTTAGCCTTACATATTGTGACACAATATCTACAATATCGTTACTATTTTTAATTTCATCAATTAATTCGTCACTATATCTTAACATTTTTCATCCTTTCCTATACATACATATTTATTATTCGACGTTTTTTATAAAATTCCTTCTTTTATGTTTACCAAAGATATAACATAAAAAAACGGCCATTGGCCGCTGTTATAATTTTATCTTATGCATTCATGTTTCCATCGAATGGAATAAATTTTTTAACAATTGTATCGCTCATAGCAGAAACGTCAACATCGTTATGTACTTTAAATTCTTCAAATGAATTATTAATTTTGTTTTCTACTATATTTTCAATTTCATCTTGTGTTGCATGTTCTGTTAGAACTAATTCACTAACTAAAATTTGTTTTGCATTATTAAGCATTTTCTTTTCTCCAGTTGATAAACCTTTTTCTTTTTGTTTAAAACTTAAATTTCTAACAACGTCTGCAACTTCATAGATATCTCCGCTTTTCATTTTATCCATGTTATCTCTGTAACGTTTATTCCAATTCATAGACATTTCTGTTTCATTCGCTTCTAATACTCCAAATACTTTTTCTGCAGCACTTTTGTCTATTATTCCTCTAACACCAACTTGTTCTGCCTTTGCTGTTGGAACCATAACTTTAACTTCTCCTGGCATTTTTAGAATATAATATGCTTGTTTTTCTCCAAGTATATCTTTCTCCTCTATTGAATCTACAACCCCTGCTCCATGCATTGGGTATACAACTTTATCACCTATATTAAACAATTAGGTCACTCCTTTCAAAATGTCTATTTCGTTTTTTCCGATACGTCAATTATAACACAAAAATTACCAAAAGTCAAAGCTTTTGGTAATTAAAATTACATAATATTTTTATTATAATCTTATTTATTTGTTGATCCAAACCCACCTATTCTTTCTCCTTCTGCACTATCATCATCTGCTATTAAATATTTTTGAAATATTGCTTGTCCTATGCAATCTCCTTTTTTTATTTCTATATCTTCATCTTTTATGTTGTAGAATGCAAACATTATATGTCCATCGTTATCTGGATTTCCATAATAGTCTTTATCTATTACTCCAATGCTATTTGCAAGTATTAATCCCTTTTTTCCAGGGTTAGAACTTCTATTTGCAAGTATTAATACTTCATCATCTGCCATGTATGCTTTAATTCCTGTTTTTATTAATATTGGTTTGTTTCCTCTTTTAAAACTTGGAATTATTGTATCTTCAGCTGCTTCTACATCATAACCTGCTGAAAATTTTGTTTTTCTAACTGGCAAGTTTATTCCTTTATCTTCAAATCCTTTTGCTACTTCAAATCCACGTACTTTTTCCATTTTTATCTTCCTTCCTAACTTTTATTTCTACATTGTTTTATATTAAAAAAATAAATTTGTCAATTAAAATATATAATATTATTTTATGTTATGGCGGTCAATGACCGCCGCTACATTATTTGTTTTATCAATAACATTTTTTCTTGTTATTTTCAATTTATTTGTAGGGGTGACCATTGGTCGCCTTTTATAAAATCTTCCCTATTAAATCATAATCGCTGTAATCTGTTATTTTTACTTTTATAAATTTTCCTATTAAGCTTGTATGGCTTGATTCAATATATACTACTCCGTCTTCGTCTGGTACGTCCATATATGTTCTTCCTACTAGATATTTTCCATCAAAGGATTTATTTTCTACTAGAACTTCATATATTTTTCCTATTTTTTCTTTTCCTTTTTGGTCTGATATTTCTTTTTGTATTTTCATTATTTTGTTGTATCTTGCTTTTTTAGTGTTTCCGTGTATTTGGTTTGGTAATCTTTCTGCTGGTGTTCCATCTTCTTTTGAATATGTAAATGCTCCCATTCTATCGAATTTTGCTGTCTTTACAAATTCGCATAATTTTTCAAAATCTTCTTGCGTTTCTCCTGGGAATCCTACTATTAAAGATGTTCTTATTATTACATTTGGTATTTCTTTTCTTATTTTCTTTATTAATTCTTTTATGCTCTCTTCATTACTTTTTCTGTTCATTTTCTTTAAAACAGGGTTTGAAATGTGTTGTATTGGTATATCGAAATAATTACATATTTTTTCGTTGTTTTTTACTACATCTATTAGTTCATCTGTAATTGTTTCTGGATATGCATATAAGAAACGAATCCATTTAAACCCATCTATTTTGCATAGTTTCTCTAGTAATTCTGCTAAACGTGGTTTTCCATATAAATCTATTCCATATTTTGTTGTATCTTGTGCAATTACTACTAATTCTTTAACACCTTTTTTGGCAAGTTGTTCCGCTTCTTCTAGAACATCTTCTATTTTTCTACTTTCAAAAGGTCCTCTTATTGATGGAATAGCACAATATGTACATCTATTGCTACATCCTTCGGCTATTTTTAAGTATGCCATATTATTTCCTGTTGAAATTTCTCTTTCTAAATATTCCATGTTTGTATATTTTCCTTCTTCTGGAATATTTATTAATTTGCTTATTTCATCCCAAGCTTTTCCATATTCTTTTATAGATAAAAATAGATCTACTTCTGGCAACAATTTTTGTAAATCCTTTTTGTATCTTTCAACTAAACACCCCATAACAATTAAGTATTTGCATTTTTTATTTTTGTATTCTGACATTTCTAAAATTGTGTTTATTGCCTCTTGTTTTGCTGGCTCAATAAATCCACACGTATTTATTACTATTATTTCCGCTTCTTTTGGGTTGTTTACTATTTTAAAATTGTTATTTTTAAATAAACCTATCATCATTTCTGTGTCTACCAAATTTTTGCTACATCCTAATGATACAAATCCTACGTTCATTTTATATTTCCTTTCTTATTTTATTCGTTGCTGAACATGTGCTTTCTTGTCATTTCTAATAAATTTAATTTCGTAAATTCTAATATTTGTGTTTTAGACCTATCTTTTTTTAGATTATCTTCTAATTCTTTTATTACTTGTTTTTTGCTTTCTTCCTTTTCCATATCTATGTAGTCTATTATTATTATTCCACCTATATCTCTTAATCGTAACTGCTTTGCTATTTCTGCACTTGCTTCTTTATTTACCTTAAGTACTGTTTGTTCTAAGCTTTCTTTTCCTGTGTATTTTCCTGAATTTACGTCTATTGCTATTAATGCTTCGGTTTTATCTATTGTTATAAATCCTCCACATTTTAGCCATATTTTTCTGTTTTCTAATTTTTCTATTTGATTTCTTATATTGTAATTATCTAATATATCTTCTTTTTCTTCTAATTCTAGTTTTATTTTTGCATTTTCAAATTCTTTTAAAATTTCTTGTACTTCTTCAAAAATATTTTTGTTATTTGTAGTTATTTTTGTAACTCCATTGTCTATTGTGTCTGTAATTATTTTTCTTGTTATTCCATTATTTCTTTCTACACAGAATGGAGCCTTTTCTTTACTTTGAATGTTTTTTATGTTTTCCCATCTTTTTATTAAAGCATTCATATCTTTTTGAATTTCGTTTATGTTTTTGTCTATTGCAGATGTTCTAATTATAACTCCAAAATTTTTTGGAAGAACTTTAGCTATTTCTTCTTTTAGTCTTTTTTGTTCTTTTTCGTCTTCAATTTTTTGAGATACAGTAATAATATCTGTTTCTGGCATTAGAACTATATATCTACCAACCAAGCTCAAATGTCTAGAAACTCTAGGTCCTTTTTTATTGTTACTGTCTCTTTTTACTTGGACTAAAATGTAGTCTCCTCTTTTTATAAAGTCTTTTATCTTTAATTTTGAGTCATCTGCTTTTTCATTTTTTGTAATATCTACTTTTGGTAAAATATCTCTTAAATGTATAAAAGTGTTTTTTCCTTCTCCTATATTTACAAATGCTGCTTGCATTCCTGGTAAAATATTTTCTACTTTTCCTAAATATATATTTCCTTCTAACCTTTGCTTATCTTCTTTTTCTATATATTGTTCTATTAAAATTCCGTTTTCAACTATTGCTATTGTTTTTGTATTTTGTTTATCTTTATTTATTATAATTTCTTGCATTTATATCTTCTCTTTCTATTTTAATTGAATTTATTCATGGCTGTATCAATGCCATTTTTAACAATTTCTACAACAGCATTTGCTGCAATTTGTGTAGCCTTGTCCAATTTTTCAAATTCTTCTTCTGGCATTTTTCCTATAACATAATTTATTGTATCGCCTTTAAATTCTGGTTTGCCTATTCCAACTCTAACACGAGGGAAATCTGTTGAGTTTAATTCTTCTACAACAGATTTCATTCCATTGTGTGAGCCTGGTCCACCTTTTTTTCTAAGCTTTATTGTTCCAACATCTATGTCCATATCGTCATATATAACTATAATATTTTGTATGTCTACTTTATAAAAGTTTGCCATTGGAGCTAAGCTTTTTCCACTTAAATTCATATATGTTTGTGGCTTTAATAGTATTACTTTTTCTCCGTATATTGAGCCCATTCCATATATTCCTTCAAATTTATTTTTATCAAATTCTATATTATATTTTTTTGCTATTTTATCTATTGCATTAAATCCCATGTTGTGTCTTGTTTTTTCGTACTTTTCTTCTGGGTTTCCTAGTCCTACAATTAAAAACATTTCACTTTTATAATCAAATTTATAGAATTATTAATTCTATAAATTGAATTCCTTTCTTTCATTTTTTTATTAGTGTACTTTGTATGTATCTGAAGATAGTAATTGTGTACTTACCACTTCTCCATTTAATTTTAGTTGTCTATATGCTTTTGATTTTATAGCTGTTTTACTTCTGCTTATTACATTTGCCCATACATTAACTTCGTATTCTGTTTCTTCTTTTAGTCCATATATTTGGAAGTTACATATTCCTCTATCTACTGAACATTGTATTTTTATTGGATAATTTCTTGTATTTTTAAATTGGAAATCTATTGAACCATATACAACAGTTGCATCTAATCCTGCTCCTGCATATGATGGAACAAATTGATGATTTCTTCTTTCTACTATTTCTAAGTTTGCGTATAAAACTGCATTGTATAATGTACTTGATACTTGACATATTCCTCCGCCTAGCCCATCTACAACTTCTCCATTTACATATATTTTTGCTTCTTTATATCCTGCATCTATTGTTCTTTTTCCTACAACAGTATTATAAGAAAATACCTCTCCTGGCATTAAAACTGTTCCATTTATTTTCTCTGCAGCTAATTTTAAGTTTGTTGTTCTATCTTTTTGAGATTGACTATATTTTGTAGAGAATTCTGAAATTAAGTCTGGAAAAGCTTCTGTTCCTATCATTTTTGTTGTTATTTCTGGAACTGTAACTTTTAATGGAATTACATATTCTTCTTGGTCTTGCTGTAATAAGTTTTCTGCTTCTTCCATACTAATTTTAAAATCGACTCCATCTTCACTAGGGTGTACTGTGTATGGATCTGTTGTGTAATATGCATTTACTGGCTCTTTATATAATTCTTCGTGTATTTTACTTAAATTTATTTCTTGTGGTTGTTGTTCTTCTACTTCTATATTTATTTCTTTGTCTATAAAACTTAGCTTTTGAATTTCGTTCCTACATATATTAAACATCTTGCTTTCACTTACAACATAGCCTTTTCTTCCTTTGGTTATAACTAAGTTATTCCCATCTATATAATAAGAACTTTGAATTATTGTATCTGGTAGCTCTGCAGTTATTCCAGATATACGTTCTCTTAAAACATTTTCGTTTATATTTAAAACTGGATCTATATTTATATTTGAAAACATTGTATCTAATATTTTTATTCCATCTTTAAATATGTTTTTTGTTTTTCCTACACTATATGCTGCATTAACAGCAGATTCAACATCAAAGTTTGCTTCTAACTGTTCCAAGCTTATTTCTGTTCTATATTCGTTATGTACTAAAACTAAGCTATCGTCCATATATTTTTCAAGTTCGTTATTTACTTTTGCAATTGCTTCTTGTTTTGTAAGTCCTGAAACATTTACATTTTTTATATAAATTCCTGAAATTATTTTGTCACTATTCGAATTGTAAAAAGATATTGCTGTTAACATTGCAAATACAATTACAAAAAGAATAGCAAATACAATTCCTATTACTTTGTATGCTTCAGAATTCTTTGGTTCGTAAATTGGATCTTGCATATTTTCTTGTTTATTTTCAAGCATTAGTAGTTCTCCTTACTAGTGTTTTTACTATATTCTATTTTTGCATTTATTATTTTATTATAAAACTTGCATAATTATATCATAGTTTACATATTTGTTCAATAAAAAAACATTCTTTTACATTGAATCCAATCTAAAAGAATGTTTTTATTTAATTTATGGTGAGCCAGGAGGGGTTCGAACCCCCGACCCCAGGCTTAGAAGGCCTGTGCTCTATCCAACTGAGCTACTGACCCATGTCTTCCTCAAATGCAGTACTTATAATATCATTTTTTTTCTTCTATGTCAATACAATTATACAAATTTTTACCCTGTATTTAATTTTTTTTAGTATTTTTTTAATAAATTTGACATTTTATGTAAATAATGTTATTATTTATACATAGTTTTTTACTTAAGGATTTAGTATGTGGCACATTGAAAACAGCAAACATAGCATAAAGGAGGCTTATTATGAAAAGACGGACGTATCCTATTATAGGATTAATATTTGTATTAACTTTCATTTTTGCTTTTTACTCAAAAGCGAAAGCTTTCTCAAGTTCAGAGTATGAACTTGTTGATTTAACATATGAAGAATATGAAGGTGTTACACCAAGACAAATATACTATGATACATTTTATAAGTTATCTATAGTAGTAGACAATCAAACTTTTAACTTTGACACAACTGGAAAAGGAGAAGTATTTTTAACTAGTGGCGACCCAAACGGAACAATTTGGGTTAATATTCAACATAATGATGATGCTGAAGCATTACTTTATTGGACAAGTTATGAATTAGAAGGCAGCAAAATGTCACTTCATTATTTTGGTAAAGCTCTAGTTCATTATTCTAATTATCCTTATGTTGGAAAATATGTTACTTATACTTCTGATGAAGAGTTTAATTTGCCAAACCTGGATGAATTATCCAAATTACTTAATGATCCAAATGCACCTGTAGAACCTACTAGTCAGCCAACTGTTTCTCCAACTAACTTACCAATATCTACAATTGAACCTACAATATCTCCTTCACCAGTTATTCCTACAGAAACACCAAATGTTACAGTTTCTCCGACTAAAAAACCTATTCCTACCAAAAAACCTGCCCCGACACCAAAGGTTGTTAAGGAAAAAATTTCTAAGTCAAAGAAAACTAAAACAAAGGTTTATCTGTTAAGCAATACTGGTAAGGTTTTAAAAAAAGTTAAATTCAGCAAAAAAACTGGAGTTATGGTATATAACAAGAAAAAAATAAAAAAAGTAAAGGACGTTTTCTTTACTAAAAAAGGTACTGTAATGTACTTTACCAAGAGTAAAAAAGCTTACTACTTTATTGGTAAGAAACGTATTTTAATAAAAAGTAAAGTTTCTTCTATAAAGACTTACAAAGGCTTGGCTACTCAACTTGTTATAAAAAAAGGTAAAAAGGCAAAAAAAATTAAGTTGAAAAAATAATCCACATCACATGCTAAATCTAAAAAAGACCTAGATTAATTCTAGGTCTCTTTTTTTATCCAATTTTTATCCACAAAGTTTTCCACATTATCCACTGTTTATTTTTTCCTTGAAATTAATGATTTTCTTATATGAAAAAATGTTCTGTGGATTTTCTATGACATTATTCCACATTATTCACAAATTGCAAACAAACTTTTAAATTAATATGCTAACATATTTGTAATATATAAAAAACAATATATTTGCTTGTTACATAAACTTAAAGGCGACCAGTGGTCGCCCCTACAATATTAATAAAATATATTTAATTATTAATAAATTTAATATATTTTATTATTAATTTCTATAAAATGCCTCATATGCTCTGTGTGCTGTATATAAATCGTATTTGCTTGTTACTTCATATGGTGCATGCATTGATAGCACTGGAACTCCACAGTCTATTACATCCATACCTTTGTCTGCTAGAATATAGGCTATTGTTCCGCCTCCTCCTAGGTCTACTTTTCCTAGTTCTGATATTTGGTATTTTATATTATTTGCTTCGAATATTTTTCTTACTTCTGCTACAAATTCTGCATTTGCATCTGATGCACCAGATTTTCCTCTTGCTCCTGTGTATTTATTCATACATATTCCATGTCCTATATATGATGCATTATTTTTTTCAGAAACACTTGCATATATTGGGTCAAACCCTGCGTCTACATCTGCAGATAACATTTTAGATTTTGCATATACTTTTTGTAATAAATTTGGTCTGTTTTCGTTTGTTTTATTTAATAATTCTGATACAAAATAGTCAAACATTTGAGATTCCATACCTGTGTTTCCCATACTTCCTATTTCTTCTTTATCTGCTATTAAACATACTGCTGTTTTTGTAGGATTTTCTATTTTCATTAAAGCTGTTAAAGATGCAAATACACATATTTTGTCATCTTGACCATATGCTGCCACCATACTTTGGTCTAATCCCATTGTTCTTGCTTTAAATGCTGGTACTATTTCTATTTCTGAACTCATAAAGTCTACTTCTGTTATTCCGTATTTCATGTTCAATAAATTTAAAATATTTAATTTTACTTTTTCTGCAACTTTTGTTTCTTCATCTCCATATGGAATGCTTCCTATAAGTAAATTTAGAGCTTCTCCTTCTATTGCATTGTTTAATTTTTTAGTCATTTGCTCTTGTGCTAAATGTGGTAATAAATCTGTTATTGTAAATATTGGGTCGCTTTCACTTTCTCCTATTGAAATAGTTGTTTTTTCTCCGTTTGGTTTAACAATTACTCCATGTATTGCAAGTGGAATTGTTGTCCATTGATATTTTTTTATTCCTCCATAATAGTGTGTTTTTAAATATGCTAAACCTCCATCTTCGTATAAAGGATTTGGTTTTAAATCTAATCTTGGAGAATCTGCATGTGCTCCTATAACATTTAAACCATTTTCTGATTTTTCTGTACCTATTACTGCTAAATACATTGCTTTTTCTCTATTTACAAAATAAACTTTGTCTCCTGCTTTTAATTCTTGCATTGTTTCTAAATTTTTAAATCCATTTTTTTCTGCAATTTCTTTACTTTCTGCAACAATTTCTCTTTCTGTTTTTCCTTTGTTTAAGAAATTAATATATTCGTCTGCATATTTGAATATACTATCTTTCTCTTCTTGGCTGGCTTTTACCCATCCATCTTCTCTAATATTAAATAGTTTTTTTCTAAGTTCTTCCGCTTCGTTCATTAATATACC
>USJU01000026.1 GCA_900555085.1 uncultured Clostridium sp. | reverse complement strand
TAATAATAGGATTTATAATAAACTTTATTGCAACCTTAATTGTTATAAATATAGCAAATATAAGTGCAAAAACCACAGAGGCAACAAGCTTTATAAAAAATGTAGACTTATTTATATTTACTGCAGTAAATGGAATAATCACAATGCCAACAATAGCAAAATATATGAATAATTATAAAATGAAAATTATAGAAAAAAATGTTTTTAGTAGAAAAATTTTGACAATAGCTATTATATTTATTATAGTATTAGTAATTGAAGTAAGTTATATAAAAGGATTGAAAATATAATGAATACAAAACCAAAAGTAATTGTAATATGTGGACCAACAGCATCAGGGAAAACAAGCCTATCTGTTGAACTTGCAAAAAAATGTAATGGAGAAATAATATCTGCAGATTCAATGCAAATATATAAAGATATGAATATAGGAACAGCAAAAGTAACTCAAGAAGAAATGCAAGGAATAAAACATTATATGATAGATATAGTATCTCCAACAGAAAGATATAGTGTTGCAGAATTTAAAGTTCAAGCAGAAAAGGCAATAGAAGAAATATTAAAAAAAGGAAAAACGCCAATAATTGCTGGAGGAACAGGTTTATACGTTAATAGTTTAATTTATAATATACAATATAATGATATAAAAATTGACGAAAAATACAGAAAATATTTAGAAGAGCGAGTAGAAAAAGAAGGCTTACAAAATTTGTATGAAGAAGCAAAAAAAATAGACTGTGAAGCAATGAAAAGCATAAGTCAAAATGATAAAAAAAGAATACTAAGAGTACTAGAAATGTATCATCAAACAGGAAAAACAAAAACAGAGCTTGAAAAAGAATCTAGAAAAGAAGAAGTAAAATACGATTACAAAGTATATGCAATAAATTGGGAAAGAGAAGAATTATACAAAAGAATAAACAAAAGAGTAGATATAATGATAGAGCAAGGTTTAATAAAAGAAGTAGAAAACATACTAAAAAAATATAATAAATTCCCAACAGCAATGCAAGGTCTAGGTTATAAAGAAGTAGTAGAATACTTAGATAAAAAAATAACAAAAGAAGAAATGATAGAAAAAATAAAAATGGAAACAAGAAGATATGCTAAAAGACAAATAACATGGTTTAAGAAAATTGAAAATGTAAAATGGATACAAGGAAATGAAACAATATCTAATAACATAAATTTGATTATAAAATTAATTTAACTATATTGTAATAAATTAATGTCAAACGTTGTAGGGGTCGGCGTCTTTAGGGCGACCCGCAAACTAAAATTTATGATAAAGATAAAAATATTAAAAGTTGGAGGTAATAGATTGAAGAAAAACAAAAAGATAAAAATGCTATTGTTAAAAATAGCAATAATTTTAATAGCTATACTAATAATTGCATATGTAATTTTTGAAGTTGGAAACCTTCTATTACAACCAACAGATATTGTTACAGTTGAAAACGGAAAAATATCTTCAGAAATATCAACGGAAGGGTACATAATAAGAGAAGAAACTGTATTAAAAGGTGAAAATTACAAAAATGGTATGTCTCAAATAAAAGCAGAAGGAGAGAAAATTTCTACAGGTGAAAATGCATTTAGGTATTATACAAAAGATGAAGAAAATTTAAATAATAAAATAAAAGAATTAGATAATAAAATAGCAGAAGCTCAAAGCCAGGAAAGTAATATATTTTCGAGTGATGTAAAAGTTATTGAAACAGAAATAGAAAATAAAATAAATCAAATGAACAATGTAAAGGATGTTCAGAAAATGCAAGAATATAAAAGTGAATTGGACGAGCTTGTAAAAAAGAAAACAAAAATAATTGGAGAACTAAGTCCTTCAGGCTCCTATATGAAAAAACTAATTCAAAAAAGAAGTGAATATGAAAAACAATTAAATTCTGGTAGCGAATACATGAAAGCAGCAAACAGTGGAATAGTTTCATATAAGGTAGACGGTCTAGAAGAAACTTTAAATGTAAATTCTATAGATAAAATAACAGAAGAATATTTAAACAAACTTAATTTAAAAGCAGGACAAATAGTGCCAAGTAGTACAGAATGCGGAAAAGTTGTAAATAATTATTACTGTTATATAGCTGCAGTTTTAAAAAAGGAAGATACTGAACAATTAGAAGAAGGAAAAAATATAAAAGTTAGATTAACAAATGCAGATGAAATTACAGCAAAAGTATTTAAAATAAAAGAAGAAAATAATAAAAATATAGTAATATTGAAAATAACTAAAGATGTTGAAGAACTAATAGAATACAGAAAAATAAATTTCGATTTAATATATTGGAGCTACTCTGGACTAAAAGTGCCAAATTCTTCTATAATAAAAGAAAATGACCTAAATTATGTTATTAGAGTAAGAGCAGGGTATAAAGATAAGATATTAGTTAAGGTAAGTAAAAGTAATGAAAATTATAGCATTATAGAAGACTATACAACAGAAGAATTAAAGGAAATGGGATGGTCTTCATCTGATATTGTAAATAACAAAAGCATAGGAATATATGATGAAGTAATGGTAAATCCAAAAGAGTAAATATTACAAAAATATTACAATAAGATTAAAAAAAAATTACAATGCATAAAAGTGTTGACAAAAAATAAAAAAAGTAGGATACTATGTGCATACATAAAAGATAAATTTTAGGAGGTTGTTCAAATGGCAGGAGCTATAATGAATAAATTATGGGAAACATTAGGAATGGGAGCTGAAAGAGAAGAAGACGAAGATTACGAAAACGAAATGGATTACGATTATGACGAATATGAAGAAGACGAAGAAAATGAAGGAAAAGGAATCTTCGGAAATCTAGGTAGAAAAAACAAAGTAGTTGCAATGCCACAAGCACAAGCAATAAAAATGGTTATATCACAACCAACAACATTTGAACAATCAGAAGAAATATGTGAATCATTAAAACAAAAAAAATCTGTAATTGTAAACTTAGAATACGTTAATAAAGACGTAGCTAGAAGAATTGTAGATTTTATAAGTGGTGGAGTATTTGCATTGAATGGACATATTCAAAAAGTATCTAATTCAATATTCCTAGTAGCACCAATGAACTATGAAATAACAAACGAAATGGCTAGAGAAGAAATAAAAAATAAATTATCAGTATCATGGCTAAGAAACAACGGATAAGTATATAAAAAGTAATAACATTTAAGGAGGAAATATAATGCTAACACCATTAGATATAGAAAATAAAAAATTCTCTAAACAAATGATGAATGGATACAGTATAGACGAAGTAGACGATTTCCTAGACGAATTGACAGTAGATTATGAAAAAATGTATAAAGAATTACAAGAAACAAAATCTAAAGTTGAGGAATTAAATAAAAATTTAGAACATTATAAAAATATAGAAGAAACATTACAAAGTACATTAATAATGGCACAATCTACAGCAGAAGAAGTAAAAAAAGTTGCAAGACAACAAGCAGATCAAATAATAGCAGATGCCAAAGGAAATGCACAAAAAAATGTAGATGACTTAGAACTAGAAATAATAACTAAGAAAAAACAAGTAGAAGATACTAAAAAACAATTTGATATATATAAAGCAAAAATGGAAGCTTTATTAATATCACAATTAGAATTATTAAAAGATGTAAATGAAGATTAGAAGAATGCAAAAAAATGCATTCTTTTTTGTTTTTTTGTAGAGAAATTAAGAAATAGACTTATAATCAATTATTGACCGCCTTTTTTATATGTGATATAATCTTTGGCGATGGTGCATTATTCTAGTCATACTGTCTATTATGAGGGTGGGGCTAAAAATCCACTAAAGGGCACATCGTTGAAGTTTCTTGTTTGTGCGCGAAATGCCAGTTTTGTGTGTTTGCAGGGAGTAAAGGAATTAGGGTAGTATATAATGGCATATATATGATTCCCTCATTTCGCGGAGGCTTAAGTTGCATCTTAAGTATAACCTATGTTGAGTGCCAAGACACAAAATACATAGTGTAGCCTGTCTCGAGTGAAGGTATTGGGATTAATTTATCAAAAATTAAAAAATTCGGCCAAATTTTTAAATTTTTAGTTATGAAATTGCCTTTGCAAAAAAGACTAATAACAGAATAAAGTATGTTAAGGAAAACTTCTAGGCTGTTAGTTCATTTAAGAACTAGGAAAGCTAAGGATTAAGGTACGGATTTAAGTGGTGATCTGGTGTTCATTTTATGAATATTTTCTTTAAACGGAAACGGCTAAATAGTAATATTTAGTAGAAAATAGAGAAATTCGACTAGACCTAAACCGTAAAATTTACTTAGCTTTTTACCATCTAAAATAATAATTAGAAGGGATTGAACAAAAATAGATAAAGCAAATAAAGATAAAGAAAATTCAGGGCTGAAATGGCTTGTAACAGTTTTTATAACAACATTTATTTTATCAATAACATTTTCATTTATTTCAACAAATGCACTAAATAATTTAACATTAATACCAGCTACACTCATTTTAGTGTTAGTGGTATTTCTAGGTATTGTATTCGATATAGTTGGTGTTGCAGTTACAGTTGCAAATGAATATGAATTTCATGCAAAAGCAACAAAAAAAGTAAAAGGTTCAAAAGCATCTATACATCTAATAAAAAATGCAGCAAAAGTTGCAAATTTTTGTGCAGATGTAGTAGGAGATATATGTGGAGTTTTGAGTGGTGCAATAAGTGCCATTATATCTGTAAAAATTACAGAAACTTTTGAGCTTACATTCAATATACAATTTATAATAAGTGCTTTGGTTGCAGCAATAACAGTTGGAGGAAAGGCGATAGGAAAAGAAATTGCAAATAAAAATTCAACAAAAATAGTACATACAGTTGGAATAATTTTAAATAAATTTAGTAAAAATGAGAAAAAACAAGAAAAAAAGAGCAAAACAAAAATAAACGCATAAAAATAAAAATATATAAACAAAAAGTAAAGTTGAAAATAAGTTTTTATGTAACTATAATGTAAAAAGTAGGGCAGAAAATAATCTGCCCAATAAAAATAAAATAAAAGTCAAAGAAAGTCAAAGTCAAAAAGGAGAAGAAGATGAGGATATCAGATGTAATAGAAAATTTTTTAAAAGATATGCTTGCAGAAGATGAATTTATAGAAATTCAAAGAAATGAGCTTGCAGAACACTTTAATTGTGTACCATCACAAATAAATTATGTTATATCAACAAGATTTAAACCATCACAAGGCTATTATGTAGAAAGCAAACGCCGGAGGTGGAGGAAACATAAAAATAAGAAAAGTTAATGTAACCAAAAGTGAATATTTAATGCATATAATTCAAAATTTGGGAGAAAGTTTATCCGCAAACGAAGTTGATATTTTTATAAGTAATTTTTTGTCATATCAAATAATAAATGAAAAAGAGGCAAAACTTTTAAAGGTAGCAACAAGTGATAATGTACTTAATTTGGCTAAAGAAAATAAAGACAAAATTCGAGCTAATATATTTAAAAATATGATTTTAAATTTAATTTGAAAGGAGAATAAAAAATGAAATGTCAAAATTGTGGTAAAAACAATGCAAATGTAAGATATACACAAATAATAAATGGAGAAAAAAAGGAATTTATTCTATGTGAGGAATGTGCTGAAAAACTTGGAATTAATAGCAAAATTCACTTTGATATGAATATGAATTTTGGAAGTATTTTAGGAGATTTCTTCGATGAATATAAATCAAACTATGGATTATTAGGAGATTTTCCAGAATTAGAACCAGAAAGATGTGAAAAATGTGGAATGACATATGAACAGTTTATAAATGAAGGAAAATTTGGATGTGATAATTGTTACAATGTATTTTCAAATAAAATAGATGGTGTGTTAAAAAATATTCAAGGAGCAAATATTCATACAGGAAGAAAAGGTAAAAGAATTGAAAGTAAAATAGTTAAAAAAGGCAAAAAGGAAGAAAATAAAGAAGATAAAACATTAGATTTAAAAGAAAAACTAAATAAAGCAATAAAAGAAGAACGCTATGAAGATGCAGCAAAAATAAGAGATGAAATAAAAAAAGTTGAAAGGAATGATAAATAATGAATTGGTATTTACAAAGTGGAAAAGAATCTGATGTTGTAGTAAGTTCAAGAATAAGACTTGCTAGAAATATAATAGAATATCCTTTTGAAACAAGATGCTCTAAAAAAGAAAATGAAGAAATTGTAAATAAAATAAAAGAAGTTTTACCATCAATAGGATATGGCTTAAAAATATTAAAGCTAAAAGATATGGACGATATAACAAAAATGAGTTTAGTGGAAAAAAGATTAGTTAGTCCAGATTTTGTTATGAATAAAAATGACATAGGAGCAATAGCAATTAATGAAGAAGAAAATATATGTATAATGATTAACGAAGAAGACCATTTAAGACTACAAGTATTTGCACCAGGATTTGAAATTGAAGAACTTTTAAAACTTATGGTAGAAATAGATACTAAATTTGGAAAAGCTTTAAATTATGCATATAATGATAAATACGGATATTTAACAGCTTGCCCAACAAATGTAGGAACTGGAATGAGAGTATCTGTAATGGTACATTTGCCAGCACTTACAAAAACAGGAAATATACAAAAAGTATTGCATATTATAAATAATTTTGGAATGAATATAAGAGGAATATATGGAGAAGGAAGCAAAGCAGCAGGAGATATGTACCAAATATCTAATAAACAAACTCTTGGTGTATCAGAAGAAGAAATTATAAATAATATGAAAATTATAGTAGAAAAAATAATAGAACAAGAACGTTTAGCAAGAAAATATCTAGCAAAACATAGTATAGAGTTAGAAGATAAAGTTTATAGAAGTTTTGGAATTATTAGTAATTGTAAGAAAATATCTTCAGAAGAAGCTAGAGAAATTTTGTCAGATGTAAAGTTGGGAACAGATTTAGGTATAATAAAAGAACTTGATGATTTGAAAGTTAAAAAATTGTATTTATATACTAAACCGGCTAATTTGCAAAAATATTTGGGAGAAGTAAATGATAATTATGAGCGTGATATAAAACGTGCGGAGGTAATTAAAAATATAATTAAAGAAAATAATTAGAAAGGAGAAAAGAACATGACTTATAAATTTACAAATAGTGCTCAAAATGCTATTGAATTTGCTAATGAAATAGCAATAGAATTAGGGCATAAATATTTAGGAACAGAACATATTTTATATGGTTTAACAAAAGAGGAAACTGGAATTGCTAAAAAGGTTTTAGAACTTCAAGGTGTTAATAGTGAAAATGTTTTAGAGAAAATTGAAGATTTAATAGGTGAAGATGAAGATAAATTAGATGCAACTTTTGGGTTTACTCCACGTACAAAAAGAGTTATAGAAAATGCTTTTAGAGAGGCTAAAAAACTTGGTTCAGATTATATAGGAACAGAGCATTTATTACTTGGTTTAATGAGAGAGGGAGATAGTGTTGCAACGAGAATTTTAGTTGAATTAAATGTTGAACCTACAAAGCTATTCAATGAATTAAACAAAGTAATAGAAAATGAAAACGAACAAAATGGAAATACAAATGGAAAATCAAATTATAATAATGGAAGCTATAATTCTACACCAACTTTAAATCAATTTGGAACAGATTTAACTAAATCAGCAAAAGAAGGAAAGCTAGATCCTGTTATAGGTAGAAGTGAAGAAATTGAAAGGGTTATTCAAATTTTATCAAGAAGAACTAAAAATAATCCATGTTTAATTGGTGAACCAGGTGTTGGTAAAACAGCTGTAGTAGAAGGTTTGGCACAAAAAATAATAGCAGGAGATGTTCCAGATTTATTAAAAAATAAAAGACTTGTATCAATGGATATTTCTGGAATGGTTGCAGGTGCAAAATATAGAGGAGACTTTGAAGAAAGAATAAAGAAGTCTTTAAATGAGGTAAAAAAAGCAGGAGATGTAATTTTATTTATAGATGAAATTCATACAATAGTTGGTGCCGGAGCAGCAGAGGGAGCAATAGATGCAGCTAATATTTTAAAACCATTGCTTGCAAGAGGAGAAATACAATTAATAGGTGCAACAACAATTAATGAATATAGAAAATATATTGAACAAGATAGTGCATTAGAACGTAGATTTAGTCCTGTAGATTTAGCAGAACCTTCAAAAGAAGATACTGTTAACATTTTAAAAGGAATTAGAGATAAATATGAGGCACATCATAACGTTAAAATAACAGATGAAGCTATAAAAGCAGCTGTAGATTTATCTGTAAGATATGTAAATGATAGATTTTTACCAGATAAAGCGATAGATTTAATAGATGAAGCGGCATCTAGAATAAAAATAAAAACATACTCTGAGCCAAAAACAATAAAAGAACTAGAAGAAAAAGTAGAAAAATTAGGTAAAGAAAAAGAAGAATTAGTTCAAGTTCAAAAATTTGAAAAAGCAGCAAAATTAAGAGATGAAATAAAAACATTAAAAGAAGAATTAGAAGAACAAAAAAGTAAATGGCAAAACAAAAAAACAAAATCTATAACAATGCTTACAGAAGAAAATATTGCAGAAGTTATTTCTTCTTGGACAGGAATTCCTACTAAAAAAATAACACAAGATGAAAATAAAAAATTAAAAAAATTAGAAGAAGAATTGCATAAAAGAGTTGTAGGACAAGAAGAAGCAGTAGAAGCAGTAAGCAAAGCAATAAGAAGAAGTAGAGTAGGGTTAAAAGATCCCAAAAGACCAATAGGTTCATTCTTATTTTTAGGACCAACAGGAGTTGGTAAAACAGAACTTTCAAAAGCATTAGCAGAATGCTTATTTGGAAACGAAGATGCAATGATAAGAGTTGATATGAGCGAATTTATGGAGGGTCATTCAACTGCAAAATTAATAGGTGCACCTCCAGGATATGTAGGATTTGATGAAGGTGGACAATTAACAGAAAAAATAAGAAGAAAACCATATAGTGTAATATTATTTGATGAAATAGAAAAAGCTCATCCAGATGTAATGAATATATTATTACAAATATTAGATGATGGTAGATTAACAGATAGTCAAGGAAGAACAGTAGACTTTAAAAACACAGTGATAATAATGACATCTAACATAGGAGCAAGATTAATAACAGATAAAAAATCACTAGGTTTTTCAGAAAATAAAGAAAATGATAACAAAGAATATGAAAATACTAAAAAAGAAGTAATGGCAGAACTAAAAAAAGAATTTCGTCCAGAATTTTTAAACAGAATAGATGAAACAATAGTATTCCACAAATTAACAGATACAGAAATAGATAAAATAATAGATTTAATGCTAAAAGAAGTAGAAAGAAGAATGAAAGAGCAAGGAATAGAATTAAAAATAGAAAAGTCAGTAAAAAAATTAGTCACAGAAAAAGGAATAGATAAATCATATGGAGCAAGACCACTAAGAAGAACAATACAAAACATAGTAGAAGATAGTTTAGCAGAATACATTTTAGATGGAAAAATAAAAGCAGGAGAAGAAGTTAAAATAGCAGCAAAAGACGGAAAAATAATTGTAAAATAAATTTATAGAGCGGAAATAAACCGCTCTAAATTTTTTATATTATAGGAATGTTGACATGGGATGAACATGAATAATAATACTATCAATTTGTTCAATATTATTTAAAATGTCTTTTTCTAAACTATCTGCAACAGAATGGCTTTTAAAAGTACTCATATTACCATCTATATAAATTGTAAAAACAACTACATATTTATATCCAACTGGAACAGAGTATAAATTTTCGATTTTTATAATTTCATTATAATTTTTTCCAAGATTATAAATTAAATCGGTGGAATTCTTATCTAAAGAAATATCCATTAAAACATTATAACTTTCAATAAAGATTGTAATTCCTGTATAACAAATCCAAACAGAAATACCAAGTCCTACAACGCCATCTACCCAGAACCAACCAATCAAAGAAAATAAAATAGAAATAAGTGTAAAAGTTGTAACAATGCAATCATTTCTATGGTCTTTCATATTAGATTTCAAAAGAATATTATTATGCCTTTCAGCAACTTTTTTTGCATACACATATAAACAAAATTTAACAATAATTGTTGTAATACAAACTAAAACCAAAAGCCAAGAAAAATCTAATTTACTACCAAAAACAAGTGAAGAAACAGCATCTACAAATAATTTTATTGATACTCCAATCATAGAAAGACTAATAAAAAAAGAAAAAATATACTCAGCTTTCCCATGACCGAAATTATGCCCCTCATCACGTGGTTCACTTGCAATTTTATTACCTATAAAAGTCATAGCAGAAGCAAAAATATCTCCGGCACTATTTGCAGCATCTGCTATCATTGCCTGACTTCCGCTCATAAAACCAACAAAGCCTTTTATAATAAGTAAGAATATATTGCCTAAAATGCCAGCAATACCAACGCATTTAGTCTCTTTATATCTATCCAAAAAATCACCTCGAAATTGAATTTTTTTAATTATAACATAGTGTAAATCAGACTAATATTACAATTATATTACAAAAAAGTTGCAAATATATTACAAATATGTTATAATAGAAATGTATTTTACAAAAGAAGGTGGTTTTAATGAAAGAATTAATTACACTAATATACGTTTTAATATTTGGTATAATTGCATTAATAGCATATGCAGTTATGCAAATAAAATTAATAGGATTAAATGTAAAAGATTTTTGGAGCTTTATAGAAGCAAATGAAATGCTAGATAAATTATATAAAGTTGCAAAGAAATATGAATTAATGAATCAACAAGAACAGGTAGTATTTTTAATGGAAGCAGAAAAAGTATTTAATGCTTTTGATAAAGTACCACAAGCAATATGGGAAGAAGAATATGAAAAATATACAGATGTATTAAATGCATATAAGAATATAAAAGTTTATAGATGGGCAAACTAAAAATAGTTTAACATAAAAAACACAAATATTTTACTATGGAAAAGGGAACCGATGACGTTTTAAATGTTGTCGGTTTTTAATTTTGTAAAAAGTATCATAAATAAAAATTTCTTTTAATATCATTAAAAAAAGGAGTTTTTATTTATGAAAATAAGATATTTTGACCATGCTGCTACAACGGCAGTAAAAGAAGAAGTTTTAAAAGAAATGATACCATATTATTGCATAGAATATGGCAATGCTTCTTCTTTATATAGTATTGGTAGAAAAAGTAGAAAAATTTTAGAAAATTCAAGAGAAAAGGTTGCAAGAGTTTTGAATTGCAAACCAAAGGAAATTTATTTTACTTCATGTGGAAGTGAAAGTGATAATCTAGCTATAAAAGGTATTGCAAGAAAACACAAAAATAAAGGAAAACATATTATAACAACAAAAATTGAGCATCCAGCTGTATTAAATACATGTAAAAGTTTAGAAAAAGATGGTTTTGTTGTTACATATCTTGGAGTGGATAAAGATGGTTTTATAAGTTTGGAAGAGTTAAAAAATAGCATTAGAGAAGATACAATTTTAATAAGTATAATGTTTGCAAATAATGAAATAGGAACTATAGAACCAATAAAAGAAATTGGAAGAATTGCAAAAGAAAAAGGAGTTATTTTTCATACAGATTGTGTTCAAGCAGTTGGAAATGTAAAAATAGATGTTAAAGAATTAGGAATAGATTTACTTTCACTTTCAAGTCATAAATTTTATGGACCAAAGGGAGTAGGGGCAATATATATTAATGAAAATGTAGAGTTCGAAAAAATACAAGATGGAGGACACCAAGAAAAAAATAAAAGAGCAGGAACAGAAAATATAGCAGGAATTGTAGGTTTAGCAAAAGCAATAGAATTGGCAGATAAGAATTTGGAAAAATATAATAATAAATTAATAAATTTAAGAGATTTCTACTTTGATGAAATAACAAAAAATATACCCAATGTAAAAATAAATGGAAGTAAAGAAAAAAGACTCCCAGGAAATGCAAATGTATCTTTTAAAAATATAAATGGAGAACAATTATTATTAGAATTAGATAGTTTAGGAATATGTGCTTCAAGTGGATCTGCATGTACTTCAGGGCAAAGTGAACCATCACACGTATTAACTGCAATAGGATTAAATGCAGAATACATACAAGGCTCACTTAGAACTACATTTGGAGAAGAAAATACAAAAGAAGATGTAGAATTTCTAATAAAATCTATAATTGAAATAACCAATAAAATAAGAAAATAATAATAAAAAATGGTGTAAATTTAATTACACCATTTTTGTGTTATAGGAAATTCTTATTTTTATTTATTTTTTTTATCAACTAAAATTTCTTTTGCTGCACCTAAACTTGAAAGTGCTTGTGTTGCTTCAAAAGGAATAAATACTTTGTTTGCATCTCCTTTTGCTATTTCTTCAAGAGCTTCTAAAGATTTTAATTGTACTAATTTTTCATCTGGGTCAGCTTTCTTAATTGCATCATAAATCATTTTTACTTCTTTAGCTTTAGCTTCTGCTATTTTTTGAATTGCTTCTGCTTCACCGGCAGCTCTTCTTATTTGAGCTTCTCTGTCTGCTTCAGCTTCTAATATTGCAGCTTCTTTTTTACCTTCTGCTAATGTAACTGCAGATTGTTTTTCACCTTCTGCTTGTAAAATTAATGCTCTTTTATTTCTTTCAGCATTCATTTGTTTTTCCATTGCATCTCTAATGTCTGCAGGTGGATTAATGTCTTTAATTTCAACTCTGTCTATTTTACATCCCCATTTGTCTGTTGCTTCGTCTAGAATAACCCTTAATTTTTGGTTAATACCATCTCTTGAACTAAATGTTTCATCTAAGTCCATTTTACCAACAATATCACGAATTGTTGTAATTGCTAAATATTCAATACCCTTTTTTAAAGATTGAATTTCGTATACTGCTTTAGCAGGATCTGTTATTTGATAGAAAACAACAGTATCTATAGTAATTGTAACATTATCTTTAGTAATAACTCCTTGTGGTGGAATGTCCATTGTTTGTTGTTTTAAACTAACAACACTACGAACTCTATCCATAAAAGGAACGATAATTGTAAGACCAGCATCAGCTACTTTATGAAATTTACCTAATCTTTCTATAATGTATACTTCTGATTGTTTTACAACTTTAATTGTTTTATATGCTATGAATAAAATTATTAATAATAAAATAATTAAAAACCACATAACATACACCTCCTTAAAAATTTTAAAATCAATTAATTTTTGGCGGTAGTTTTAATTGCTTTTACTAAAACTTTAACACCATCAATTGAAAGGATTTCAACTTTACTATCTTTTGGTATTATTTCGTTGTTATCTGTTTTTGCTGACCAAATTTCTCCACCAATTTTTATTTGACCTTTTCCATTTATAGAATCAATATCTTCTGTAACAATAGCTTCTTTTCCGATAATTGAAAAAGCATTTGTTTTTTTAGAATCTTTTTCAGAAGAGTATTTATTAATAAAAGGTCTAGTTAAAAACATAAGTAATGTAGAGCTAATAAGGAAAACAGCAGATTGAATTATAATGCTATCTGTTATAAAGCTTGTAATTAAAGCTAAAAGAGCTCCAACTGCAAACCAGAAAACTAAAAATCCAACAGTTACTGCTTCAATAGCTAAACAAATACCTGAAACTATTAACCAAAATTTCCACATAATGTTAATCTCCTTTATACAACACTAACCTTATTATACTATAAAATATGGGAAAAATAAAGAGAAATTTAAAAATTTAAAGTTAAGATAAAAAATGCTTGAAAAATTTAACTAAATATTATATAAATAAAACATATTTTGAAAAATAATATGTTTTATTTTTTAGCAAATAAAAGAGGAGATTCAAATGAGAAGAGATAAAAGAGAAGCAGCAAATAAAAAAGGAAAAATAATAAAAATAATAGTACTTATAGTTGTAATTATACTTATGGCCTTATTAGTATGGTTCAAAGCACCAGATTATTATGTTAAAGAAGTTAAAGGCAAAACAAATTTAGTAATAAATAATAACAATGTTACATCCAAAATGAAAGATGATGTTTATATTGATAACAAAGGAGTAATTTATTTATCTATAAATGATGTAAAAAATTATTTTGATAAATATATTAATTATGATGAAAATTCAAATAGATTAATTACAACTTCAGATACAAAAACAGCAACTTTAATTAAAGATAAGAAAAATATAGACATTAATGGAGCGACGGTTAGCATTGCAAGTACAGTAATTGAAAAAGATGGAAAAATATATATTCCATTTTCAGAACTTGCACAAAATGTGTATAACGTTGAGATTGAACACAAAGAATCCACAGATAGAGTTGTTATAGATTCTTTAGATAGAGAATTAAAAAAAGCTGATAGCAAAAAAAATGTAAAAGTAAAATATAAAGCAAAGAAGTTTTCAAAAACATTAGCAAAAGTTAAACAAGGAGAAAAAATAGTTGTTATTTCTCAAGATGAAAAATGGAGTAAAATAAGAACAGAGAACGGAATTGTTGGTTATGTTAAAAATAAAACTATTGCAAATTTAACTTATGTTAGAGAAAACATGGAAGAAACAAAACAAATAAATGGAAAAGTAAATTTGGTTTGGGATTATTATTCAGAATATGCAAAAGCTCCAAATAGAAGCGAAGAAAATATAGAGGGAGTTAATGTACTTTCACCATCATTCTTTTATCTTGAAAAAGGTAGCGACGGAAAAGTTTCAGAAAATGTAAAACAAGAAGGAAAAGATTATATTGAATGGGCTCATAATAATGGATTTAAAGTATGGCCAATTGTTTCAAATAATTCATATCTAACAACAACAGAAGGAATTTTAAATGATTATACAAAAAGAAGAAAGCTTGAAGATGAAATAATAAGAGTTACAGAAGAATATAATATTGATGGAATAAATTTAGACTTTGAAAATATGAACCAAGAAGACAAAGATATGTATTCTAGATTTGTAATAGAACTTGCACCAAGATTAAAAGATTTAGGTAAAACATTAACCGTTGATGTAACCGCGCCAGATGGTTCAGAAACTTGGTCTTTATGTTTTGATAGAGATGTTCTTGCAAATGTTTCAGATTATATAGTATTTATGGCATATGACCAATATGGAACAGGAGGAAATAAAGAAGGAACAACAGCAGGTTACAATTGGGTTGAAAACAATGTTAACAAATTTATAGGACAAGAAGCAGTAGCAAAGGAAAAAATAATATTAGGAATACCTTTATATACAAGATTATGGAAAGAAGACGGTGGAAAAATAACAAGCAAAGTTGTAAATATTAAAGATGTAGAAAGTACACTTCCAAGCGACATTCAAAAGAAATGGGATGAAGAATTAAAACAAAATTATGTTGAATATACAGATGGTAGTGCAACATATAAAATGTGGATTGAAGATGAAAAATCTATAACAGAAAAAATAGGCTTAGCTAAAAAATATGATTTAGCAGGAATTGCTTTCTGGGAAAAAGACAGAGAATATGATGGCTTTTGGCAATTTGTTGCAAACGAATATAAATAATAATTAATAAAAAGCACTTATGTAACATACAATTACATAGGTGTTTTTTATGGTTAGATATATTGAAAATAAAAAAATGTTTTTTAGAAAAATAAAAGAAGATAATAATAAAATTTATATTTCAAAAATTAATAAAAATACAGCCAAAAAGGTTATAAAAAAATTAAACAAAAACGGAATAAAAAATATTGTATGTGATAAAGAAATAATGAAAAGTGAAGAATTTAAAAACTATATATATTCAAATAAAATAAATATA
>USJU01000025.1 GCA_900555085.1 uncultured Clostridium sp. | reverse complement strand
ATAATAATTTTGCAATACTTAGTGGAGTAACTATTAGAATACTAGCAGATGCACCTTTAAACGATTTAGAAGTAGCTCCTAGAGATATGGTTGAACATGAAAGGTTAAAGCTAGATAATAAATTAGAAAGAAGAATTGAAAAATATTCAAGAAAGAAATCCTCCAAAAGATTTCGAAGTAAAAAATTGGTTTACACTGGTAAAATTCTTCATTTAGATGGAGACAGAAAATATACAGATAAATCATACAAATATTATAGAAAAATGGGGTTAGATGCTGTTGTTAAGTATATACCTGAAAACAAGCAACCGGTATTTATAAAACAATTACTAGAAAAATATAAGCCAGATATATTAGTTATAACACGGGCATGACGGAATGATTAGAAATGAAAGAGGCTATAACGATATATATAATTATAGAAATTCTAGATATTTTATAGAAACAATAAAAAAGGCACGAAGGTGGGATAGAGATAGAAAACTTGTAATATTTGCTGGAGCATGTCAAAGCTATTTTGAAGCATTAATTTCAGCAGGTGCAAATTTTGCTTCATCTCCTGCACGAATATTAATAGATTTTGCAGACCCATTAATTGTTGCAGAAAACGTTGCTACAACAGATAGTCATAGATACCTTACAATAGATGATTTTGCATATGAGTTAAGAGATGGAAAAAAGGGTATAGATGGCATTCGGAGCAAATGGAAAAAGGCAAATTATACTTGTATAACAGTTGTATTACAAAATTGTAATATAACTGTAATATAACAGAGCGGAATGGACGAAAACGTTGAAATAAGTAGAACTTGCGGATTATACAACAAAGCTTTAATTTTGACTTTTTTCGCATTGAGTGATATAATTTGCTCATCAAAACAAAGAGGGTGATTCAATGATTTGTAGCGACGATATTGCAAATTTAAAGACTGATATAGGTCACAAAATTGGACAAAAGATAATAGTAAAAGGTACACTTGGAAGAAATAAAACATATGAAAAGGAAGCTACAATAGAGAATGCATATCCAAATATTTTCGTTGTAAAATATGAGGAAAACGAAAGAAATGTAACATACAGTTATACAGATGTATTAACTAGAAATGTTGAAGTTCAAGTTTTTGATGGTGAAGAATATAGTCCATTAATTCCACCAATTCAAGAAGAATTAAAAATAAATTTATAAACTAAAGATAATAAAAATTCCTGATTTCAGGAATTTTTTTTTGCCTTTCATAATATATATTACTAAAAAAGTTTTGGGAGGTATAAAATGATAGTAGATACAGAAAAAGAAAATATTTGTGTAAATAAAATAGTGCAAGAAAAAACAGAAAATGCTGTTATAGAAGGAGATTCAATAGTTCCAGATGTAAAGCCAGATGTTATTTCTGTAATAAAAACTTGTGGAAATGTATGTATTTATAAAAAAGAAATAATGGATGGAAAAGTAAGAATAGATGGAAGTATAGATACATATGTAATGTATATTACAGAATCAGAAACAGGAATGGTAAGGGGTTTAAATACATCTATAGATTTTACACATACAATAGAAATGGACAGATGTACAAACGATATGAATTTAGAACTTTGTTGTGATTTAAAAAGTATAGATACAAAGGTTTTAAATGGAAGAAAAATAAATATAAAAGCAAATGTGGAATTTTCAGCTAGAGTATATCAAAACAAAGATGAACAAGTAATAAAAGAAATTGTAGGAGTTACAGGAATACAAAAGCAAAACAAAATTTTACAAATAAATTCTTTAGTAGGAAGAGGAAATACAAAAATAAATTGTAAAGACAATATTGCAATTAGTGAAAATGACAATTTGGCAGAAATTTTACAAGCAAATTGTTACGTATTAAATAAAGAATTCAAAACAAGTTACAACAAAATATTAGTAAAAGCAGAATCTGTTGTAAAAATAATGTATTTAACAGAAGAAAACACAATAAATAATGTTGAAGCAAATATTCCTGTAATGGGATTTATAGATATACCAAATGTTTCAGAAGATAATATGTGCGATATTCAATATAATTTAAAAAATATGCTTATAAAACCACAAAGTACAGATGAACACTCAATAGGAATAGAACTTGAATTTGATGTTGATGGAAGTGCATACACAACAAAAGATATAGAAATTGTAGAAGATTTATATAATCCAAATTATGATATAAAATATACAACAAAAAATTTAGAAACAATATCAGATAAGAACAAATGTAAACAATCTGTGTATTTAGATGAAGCAATTAATATGTTAGACACAGGCTGTGAAAATATTTACAACGTTGAAGCAACACCAACTATAACAAACGTAAATACAATAAACGAAAAGTTAATATATGAGGGAGAGGTAAACGTAAATATTATATTCCAAACCAATAATGTAACAGGTATAGATACAAAGAATGTAATAATACCATTTAATGCAGAAATACCAATAGGGAAAATGAAGGATAATTCAAAAGTTAATACAAGTGTTGAAGTAAAAAACAAGCAAGAAAATTTAAACAATGGAAATATGGACTTAAAAATGGAACTAGAGCTTTTAGCAGACACATATAAACCAGTTAATTTAGAACTAATAGACTCATTAGAGATGGAAGAATATGAAGACAAATCAAAATATGGAATGAGTATATATTTTGTAAAAAAAGGAGACACACTATGGAAAATAGCAAAAAGATTTAGAACAACTGTAGATGAAATAGTAAGTGCAAATAATATAGAAGATCCAAACAAAATTAATGTAGGAGAACAATTATTTATTCCAAAATATAATTCTAATAAAAGAGAGAAGTTAGCCTAAATGGATGTAATTTATTCAAGAAAAAGAATAAAAATGCCTAAAATGGATGACAAGCACAAAAATCGATTACAAAAGGTAGTAAGAATAGCTATTATATTAATTATAGCTATTTTTACCTGTACATACACAATTCAGTCTATTGAGCCAATATTAAATACAATATGTAAATCAGAAGCAAAAGCAATAGCAACCAAAATATCAAATGTAAGAGCTACAGAGGTAATGAGTAATTATAGTTATTCAGATATTGTAAAAATCGCAAGAGATAATGATCAAAATATTAAAAGTGTAGAATTAGATATAATAAAAGTAAATGAAATAGTATCAGATGTAGCTCTAAAAATACAAGAAGATTTAGATGATATAGGTTCACAAGAATTAGGAATAGCAATGGGAACCTTTACAGGAAGTAAATTATTATCTGGAAGAGGACCGAAAATTTATTATAGAATAATTAGTATTGGAGATGTAGAAACAGACTATAGAAGCGAATTTAAACAGGCAGGAATAAATCAAACACAACATAGAGTTTATTTACAAGTTGATTGCAATGTAGCAATACTAACTCCGTTTAATACAATAGAAGAAAAAATAAGCAATCAGGTGGTACTTGCCGAAAATGTAATTGTAGGAAATATACCTTCTACTTATTATAATTTTAATGGAATGGAAAATAAGGATCAAATTTTAGAAACAATTAATTAAGGCGACCATAATATGAAAAATATAATAAAATAATTTTTTTAATTACCAAATGACAAATAAATTGTTTTTTATACCTTGGTGTCGCAATCTTCGGAATTGAAAATGGTCTTATGACCATTTAGCACATGATTACTTTTATATAAAATTATATTTATATATTTACATTAATAATATATAAATTAAAAGAATGAAGATTGCTCCAAATCGCACTCGCAGGTGTAACTGCTTGTTTGGTCGCTTACGCGGTATTTCAAAACAAATATATTTGTCATTTTATTATATTTCTAATGTCAGATATTGTAGGGGCGGACGCCTCTGTCCGCCCGAAAAAAATAATTAAAATTAAAATATTTAAAAGGTGATGGAAATGGCTTATTCTGAAAGGGAATTGCTTGCAAGAATTGTGCAATGCGAAGCGGGAGGAGAAGGCGACAATGGTATGAAAGCAGTTGCAACAGTTATTTTGAATAGAACAAACACACCAATAGGTGAATATGCAAGAATCTCTAATGGTGGAGATATTAGAAGCATAATATTCCAACAAGGACAATTTGACTGCACAAGAGAAACAATAAGAAATGCTTATAATCCACAAAATATATACAATATGAATCCAACGAATATACATTATGAAATAGCAGACTGGGCATTGGCAGGAAACAAAATAGCGCAAGCAGGAGAGTGTTTATGGTTCTTAAATCCGTATACAGAAAATTGCCCTGGAATATTTCCATATAATGGATCAGGTAGCTTTTTTACACGAATAAACAATCATTGTTTTTACAAACCAACAGAGTTATATGCAAACACATAAAATATAAAGGAGGTATTAATGGAAACAAATCAACAAGAAAATAGAGAAATTACAAAAGAAACAAGGCAAACAACAGAGCCAGAAGTTTTTACAAATAATATGTATACACCAGCATTCTTACGAAGCCAAATAGGAAAACTAGTAAGAGTAGAATTTTTAATAGGAACAAATAACATAACAGATAGAATAGGAATTTTGGAAGATGTAGGAATAAGCTACATATTACTAAGGTCAATAGAAAGTGGAAACATATTATATTGCGATATATATTCAATAAAATTTGTAGCAATTTCAGAATACTTCAAAGTTCCAGATAAAGATTTTCAAATATAAAAAACTTCGGAAATTTTGTTCCGAAGTTTTTTATTTAACTTACTAATTATAAAAAATAAAATATATGCTTGATTTTTATTCTTTTATATAGTACAATTGTTTGCATAGAGAATGACAACAAGCAGATGTGGTTTTGCCACCTAATTTACGAATAATCGTAGGAAAGGTGGTGATGTTTATGGTTAAAGTAATACTATTTTTTATAATAACTTTAATGTTATCTTTAACATTGAACGTTGCCTTGACATCGGTTCTTTATAAGAACTGGGTTGATAAGCAACTACATAAATAAAAATAAACCATTCTGCTTAGCCGAGCTAATGGTTTATTAAATCTTTATATCGGCAAAACCACGTTTGTGGATTTGTCATTTTCTATGATAATTATATACTATTTTAGAATAAAAAGTCAAGAAAATTAGGATTTAATTTATCATTCAAGTTAAAGTTGTAATTGTAAATTGATAATAAAAATTTATTAAATGTAAAACAAAAAACCTCGAAATGAAATTTCCGAGGTTTGATATTTTTTATCTCTTTGAGAATTGTGGTGCTTTTCTTGCTTTTTTAAGACCATATTTTTTTCTTTCTTTCATACGTGGATCTCTTGTTAAGTATCCATTAGCTTTTAATGTTGGTCTGTATTCAGCATTTGCTTCTAATAAAGCTCTAGCGATTCCATGTCTTATAGCTCCAGCTTGACCTGTGAATCCTCCACCTTGAACTTTACAAATTACATCATATTTTTCTAATGTATTTGTAGCTGTTAATGGTTGTTTTACTATAACTTTTAAAGTTTCAATTCCGAAATATTCATCCATACTTCTTCCGTTGATTGTAATATTTCCTTTACCTTCTACTAGTCTTACTCTAGCAATTGCATTTTTTCTTCTACCTGTTCCGTAGAACATTATTTTATCTGCCATTTATAACTTCCTCCTTAAAATTCCCATTTTTCTGGTTTTTGAGCGATATTTTCATGTTCGCTACCTGCATAAATTCTTACTTTTTTAAGCATTTGTCTTCCTAATGAATTATGAGGAAGCATTCCTTTTACAGCAAGCATCATAGCTTTTTCTGGATTTTTATCCATCATAACTCTTGCAGGTGTTTCTTTCATTCCACCAATGTATCCAGAGTGATGTCTATAAATTTTTTGATCTAATTTTTTTCCTGTTAAAATAACATCTTTACAGTTTAATATTATTACGTGGTCACCATTATCCATATTTGGTGTATAAGTTGGTTTGTGTTTTCCTCTTAATAATTTAGCAGCTTCTGTAGCAACTCTACCAAGTGGTTTGTTAGCTGCATCAATAATGTACCATTTTCTTTCGATTTCATTTTTCTTTAAAGAATATGTTGTATTATTCATGGTATATTAATCCTCCATTCAAAATTTGTTTTTATTATTTATATATGAAACTTTTTTCTTAAACCTACCGGGGAGAAGATTTAAAAATAAAGTTACATTTCAATATAAGCATAACAATTTTAATACATTACATAAAAAAAGTCAAGGAAAACTTAAAAAAAAGATATATAAAGTTGACATAAAAACAATAACAGTGATATAATGTAGATGTTTCGTTTTAAAAATATAAAAACTTTTAATAGTTTTATAATACACACAAGATAAAAGTAATAAAACACAAAACTTAAGAAAAAATAAATAAGAGATTAATTTAAGGGATGTGTATAGTATGAAATTATCAAAAAAAAAGGCTGTTATTATAATTATGTTTGTAGTTATAGTTTTTATAGAAGGATATTCTATAGCTTCATATCAAACAAATACATTAATAGAAAATAAAAATAATATAGTTGAAGTAAATTTAACAGAGGAAGAACAAGAGGTTTTAGACTTAGTTAATAAAAATAGAGAGGAAAAAGGAATTAAAACGTTAAAAACATATTCAAAACTGCAGCAAATTGCTAAATTAAAAGCAGTAGATATAGTAACAAATAATTATTTTTCACATAATTCGCCAACTCTAGGAACTCCATTTGAAATGCTTAAAGCATACGGTATAGATTATAAAATATCGGGTGAAAATTTAGCAGGTAATATTAATTCGGAAAGAGCAGTTAATGCATGGATGAATTCAGAATCTCATAGAGAAAATATATTAGAAGAAAAATATGAATATACAGGAATTTGTGTATTAAACAGTAAAACATACGGAAAAGTATATGTACAATTATTTGTAGGATTAAATTAATGATGTATTACAAGTCAAATGACTTGTTTTTTTGTTGAAAAAAGTCGGGAAACAGTGCATTCTCAGTTTAGAATATAATATAAAATATTTAATATTAAATATTTAAAGAAATACTTACGGAAATGTATAAAAAATAGAAATATAACATAATTACTGTAAAATTTGTTATAATAATTTAATAAAAGATAAAATTAGACTTAAACCTACAAAATCCGTAAAATAAAAGAAGAATTAATACCTTAAAGACGTGTTTGACGTCTTTTTTTTTATTATTATAATGAAAATTAATAATGGGAAAAAGGAGGTCATAGCAAAAGTGAATAAAAGAACCAAAACGAAATTTGCAATAAGCATGCTTATTATTGTAGCTATAATTGTAAATATAAATATATTTGCTATGGCTTCAGAGGTTATAGTAAAGACACCAAATGAAAATCAATTTTTAGAATTAAGAGGTGTTGAAGTAAAAGATGTAGAAGGACAGAACAAGCAGTTAACAATGGAATTATGGACAAATAGTGTTGAATTTGAACGGTTTTGCAGTTAGATTTTCATATGATAGTTCTAAAATAGAACCTTCAAATATAGTTACAAATGAAATAACAGATGATGAAACAGAGTATTTCAAATTTGTTGGAGAGTTTGAGAATACATTAGAGCTATTTACAATTCCTTATGATGGAACAGGAGATGGAATAAATGCAGTAGTATCTTTTCAGCCACCTGTAACTGAAAGTGAACATATAATGCAAGTAGGGACGAGTGGAGGAAGAGTAATAAATACAGAAAATGGAGTTTTGTTAGGAAAAATGAGCTTTCAGATGAAAGCAGATGAATTCGATAAGTCATGGCTTTCTTTGCAAACAAGCACAGAAAGTTCACCTAAAACAGGAATAAGTATAAATATAGATGGCAGTAGTAAATATGAAGAACAATCAACCTTTAGATTTACAGATAAAACAGCATCTAAAAATGTGAATTTGAGTAATTTAGTGTTAAGTTCTGGTACAAAAGATGAAGAACCATCTACCTATAAAGAATATAGTTTAACACCAAAGTTTGAAAAAGATACCTTAGACTATCAATACGAATTACTAGAATATATAGATAATATGGATATAACGGCAGTTTTGGAGGACTCAAAAGCTACATTAAAACTAAAAATACCAAAAAGAGATGAAAATAATAATTTAGTATATGAAAGTGATGGAAGTTCTATTTCATATGAAGAAATTAAAATTAATGACAATACTCCAAGTAAAGTTACATTAAATAAAATTGGAGAACCAGACACTAAGCTTAAAATAATTGTTACAGCAGAAGATGGAAAAACAAGCAAAGAATATACAATAACAATTAAAAGGCCATATGGAACAATAAAAGGAAAAATATTTACAGAACCTACAAATTTTACAACAGAGAAACATATAGCTGAAGTTTTAGCATATTTGGAATCAGATGTAGAAGAAAAAGTAAATTGGGAATCAGCAATAAATAATACAAAGAATGGTAAATCAGATGATTTAAATACAGTATTTAGAGGAGACAAAGAGAATTCTATAATAGGTATTGAAGAAAAAAATAAAATGAATACAAAAGATGACGGAACTTTTGAAATATATTTAATACCTGGAAAATACACTTTACTAATAGATAAAAAAGGATATTTAGATCAGTACTATATAAATGTAAATGTAGCAGATAAAGATGAAATAGATTTATCTTCATATGAAACATCGAGTGTAATTACTTTAATACCAGGCGATATAAATAAGGATGGAGCAATAGGAATTCTAGATAAAACAATTATGACAAAACAAAATGGAAAAACTCAAACCGATTTAGAATTTAATCCATCAGCAGATTTGAATGATGATGATTTAATAAATATTACTGATAAAACAATACTTACAAAGAATAATAATTTAGTTAGGAAAATAATAAATCTTGAAGGAGGAAACTAATGTTAAAGAAAGAGAATATAAACAGAATCAGATTAAAGATAGTTGCAAGTTTAATTTTAATAATAATGTTTATTCAAAATTTAGCACCATTGGGAAATATATCAAATGCTGCAAATACAGAAAATTTAGCAACTATGGACAAGTATTTAGTTATGGTAGTAGATAATTCTGAAGATGCTCAATATGATTATGAAGACTATGGAATTGCACATATATCTCTAGTATTAAGAGGTAATTTGAATTTTAGTGGATTTGATGTTGCATTTAAATATGATTCAAGTGTTATGCAACCAACATATAATGCAGGAACTAAAAGAAAACCAAATTATCAAGTAGCAACCACTATGAATGATTGGGATCCTACAATTTCAGCATGGGGATCTTCTATTAGTGAAAATAATACCTGGTTATTTGCAAATGAAAATAAATTTAGAATAGAAGGAACAACAGCTGTAGATAAGAATCCTTCAATATTAGGAGAAGATGTTGTTATTGCAGATATGTACTTCTTATTAGAAGATGGTTATGATCTAACTAATATTCCAAGTACAGTTCTTGTACCACAAGCTGGAAACGGGTTAGAAACAGGAATTGCATTAGTGTATGATACATATTATCTATTAACAAATGTAGGATATTATGGAACAGAAGGAACTGCACAAGCAGAAAAAGAAGTAGATACAATAAGTGTAAAAAATAATCCAACAAAAACAAATTATGAACATGGAGATACTATAGATTTAACAGGAGGTATAATAACTGTAAATTATACAGATGGTACATTTGAAGATATAAATATGACAGATCCAAAAGTTGGAATTACAACAGGGAATACAGCTGATGTTAATACAAATTATGTAGGAATAAGTTATGATGGAAAACAAACATCATTTAATATAACTGTAACAGACCCAGTAGATACTTTAGTTGTAGATACACCAATGACAAAAACAGAATATAGTCATGGAGAAAACATAGACTTTTCTGGTTTAAAATTAAAAGCCACAAAAAGAAGCGGAGCAACAGAAGTACTAACCTCATCAAGCAGTGATCTTAGTATAAGTGAAAATACAGCAGATATAAATTCTAGTAAATTTACTGCTTTTCCAGATGATGGGACGGGAATAACAAAAGGAACACAAAAAATAACATTTTCATATAAGGAAAAAAGTATAGATGGAACAATAGTAGTAAATGATGCAGTAGATACAGTTGAATTAACAAATCAACCAACAAAACAAGTTTACAAATATGGAGAAAACTTAGATTTAACAGGAGCAAAATTGAAAATTAGCTTTGGAAGCGGGAATACAAGCATAATAAATCTTCCAGATGGAAATGTTGCAGTGTCAGCATATTCTAGCACAACAATAGGAACTGAACAAAACTTAACAGTAACATATGGAGGAAAAACAGCAGTAAAAACAATAGATGTAGAAGTTTACAATTATATAGATTCTGCAAGTATTACTCCACCAAATAAAGTAGAATATAGTTACAATACAGATTTAGACCTAACTGGTGCAAGTATGCAATTAATATGGAAAAACTCAAATGTAACAAGTGTAGCTATTACAGATTCTATGATAAGTGGATATAATAAAACATCTGAAGGAAAACAAACAATAACTGTAACTTATAATGTAGAATATGTACTTTCAGATGGAAATAAAATTTCAGATACAATTATAAAAACATTTAAAGTAGATGTTGTAAATAATATATCTAAAATAGATATAACAGCTCCAACAAAAACAAAATACAATCATGGTGATAGTTTAGATTTAACAGGCGGAATAATTAAAATTACATATGAAAATGGTGCAGAAGAAACAAGAACAATGACAACTGCCATGATTACAGAAACTGATGGTTCAACTGTTAATATGAGCCCAACTAACTATGATAATACAAATAAAGTAAGTAAAACTTTGAAAATTGAATATACAGAAGGTGGAAAAACAGGAACAGTAAATTATCCAATAGAAATTATAAATTCATTAAAGTCTATAAGCTTAAACGGAACACCAAAAACAAGTTACAATGTAAATGAAAGTTTGGAAACAGGCTTATCAATAACAGTTAATAGAGAAGATGGAAATACTGAAACAATATCAGTTACACCTGATATGATAAGCGGATTTGATACTACAACAGAAGGAAGTAAAACAGCTACCATTTCATATACAGAAAATGGAGTTACAAAAACAACTAACTTAAATTACACAGTTGCTGATAGTGTAACAGGAATAACCTTAAAAACAAAACCAAGTAAAACAGAATACAAATATCAAGAACCACTAGATATAACAGGAGGAAAGATAACAGTAAGTAAGGGAAGCGGAACACAAGATATAGAAATAGCAGAAGGAATGGTAAGTGGATATGATAAGACAACATTAGGAAAACAAACACTAACTATAACATATGGAGGGCAAACAGTAACTTATGAAGTAACGGTAAAAGACTACGTAACAGGAATTACTGTAACTCCAAGTGTTGTAACAGGAAAGTATAATGATGAATTATCAAAATTGATAAATGATAATAATATTACATATGCTGTAACATATGCAAAAGCAGGAGCAAAAACCCCAGTTGTTCTAGCAGAAAGTATGGTAACAGGATATAGTAAAACAAGTGTAGCAGAACAAAACTTAACAATAACATATACAGATAATGATATAGATAGTGCAACAAATGGACAAATATTTACAGTACCACTAAAAATAACATTAAATAATGCAACAATATCAATAAGTATGAAGCAACAACCAAGTAAAACAGAATATGGATATGGAGATACAATAGACTTAAGTGGAGGAAAAATAACAGTAACAAAAGAAAACGGAGATATAGAAGAAAAAGCACTAACAGATAGCGGAGTAACAATAACAGAAACAGATGGAAGTGCGATAGACTTAAGTAAAGTAACATTTGGAGATGACAATACAGCAACAAAAGACATAAAAGTAATTTATGATGGAAAAGATACCATCTTTACAATAAAAGTAATAAATAAAGTTACAAAAATAAATATGCATACAACACCAAAAACAAATTATAATGTAAAAGATGTATTAGACTTAACAACAGATGGAACAACACCAGGAGAAATATTAGTAACAAGACAAACAGGTGTAGCAGAAGTTGTAAAATTAACAGACTCAAGAGTAAATGTAACAGGATTTGATTCTAGTGTAGAACATACAAACTTACCATTAACAGTAACATTTACAGAAAATGGAGTAAATCAAAAAGCAACATATAATGTAAATGTAAAAGATACTGTAACAGCAGTTAGATTAAAAGTAATACCAAATAAAACAGACTATAAATATAATGAAGAAGTAGATGTAACAGGAGGAGAAATAGAAATAACAAAAGGAAGTGGAACAACCACAATAAATTTAGAATCTTCAATGGTAAGTGGATATGATAAAACAACCTTAGGAGAACAAACACTAACAATAACATATGGAGGACAAACAACAACTTACAAAGTAAATGTAAAAGACTACGTAACAGACATAAGTGTAAGTCCAACAAGTGTAACAGGAAAATATAATGATGAATTATCAAAAATAATAACTGATAATAATATTACATACACTGTAACATATGCAAAAGCAGGAGCAAAAACTCCAGTTGTTCTAGCAGAAAGCATGGTAGCAGGATACAATAAAACAAATATAGCAGAACAAAACTTAACAGTAACATATACAGATAATGATTCAGACAGTGCAACAAATGGAAAAGCTTTCACAGCAACATTAAAAATAACACTAAGTGATGATATTGAATCAATGGAAATATCATCTACACCAAAACAAAATTATAAATATGGAGAACCATTAGATATAACAGGTGGCACAATAGAAATTGTAAAAAGTAGTGGAACTAAAACTATACCAATTACAGAAAGTATGGTAAAAGAATTAGATGGTTCTGAATTTGATAGTACAAAATTAGGAACAAGAAATCTAAATGTAACTTATGGAGGAATAACTAAAACATATGAAGTTACAGTTTCAGACTATGTTGTGGGAATAACACTAACACCACCAACAAAAACAAAATATCAATATGGAGAAAGTTTAAATTTAACAGGAGGAACTGTACAAAAAATAATGGCAAGTAATGCCGTAACTACAGCTGTAGCATTAACAGATAGTAGTGTAAATGTAAGTGCATTTAATCCTAATCAAATAGGTACACAAGTAATAAATGTTACATATGAAGGATTTACAAAGAACTTTGGAGTTATAGTTGAAGATAGTATTCAATCTATTGAAATAAAAACTAAACCAAAAGTAAGCTATAAATATGGTGAAGAATTAGATGTAACAGGTGGAGAAATAAACGTAATTCGCTCAAGTGGTGTAACCACAGTAGCAATTACAAAAAGTATGGTAAGTGGATACAATCCAGAAACTTTAGAAAATCAAGAATTAACAGTAACATACGAGGGAAAACAAGCAAAATATACAGTTGATGTTCAAGATTTTATTAAAGATATAGTTATGGTAAAACCAAATAAATTAATTTATAAGCTAAATGAAACAAAAGACTTAACAGGAGGTCAGGTACAGGCTATAATGGCAAGTGGTACAGCTACATCCCCAGTAGCAATGACCGATAGTCAAGTAGTTGTTACAGGATATGATACAACAAGTGTAGGAGTTAAAACTATAACAGTACAATATAAAGGATTTACAAAAAATTTTGGAATAACTGTTGAAGATAACTTAAGCGGAATGATTATAAAAACCTTACCAACAAAATTAGATTACAAATATGGAGAAAGTTTAGATTTAACTGGTGGAACAATAGAAATTACTAAAGAAAGTGGAGTAAAAGAAATAATAAATATGACTCCAAGTATGGTTTCAGGTTATAATTCAAAAAAAATCGGAAATCAAACATTAACAGTAACATACGAAGGAATTACTCAACAATTTAGTGTTAATGTAAAAGACTATATTAGTAAAATAAAAGTTATACCACCAACAAAAACAAAATATAAATATGGTGAAGATATAGACTTAACAGAAGGAAAGGTATCATTAGTTACAGCAAGTGGAAAGATAGAAGAAACAGTTGATTTAACAGCATCTATGATATCAGGATTTGAAAGCAAAAAAGAAGGAACACAAACGATAAAAGTATCATATAAAGGATTTGAATCAAGCTTTAATGTAAATATAAAAGATACTATAAAAGCAATTTCTATGGCAAGTATGCCAAATAAAACAAGTTATAAATATGGCGAAGACATAGATATAACTGGAACTACAATAAATGTAGTAAAAACAAGTGGAGTTTACACAATAAATGTAACAAAAGATATGATTTCAGGATATTCCCCAAACACACCTGGAAATCAATCTATAACAGTTACATATGCAGGCTTAAAAACAAACTTTATTGTGTATGTTGAAGAAAAAGTTATATCAAAATATATAAAGGATACAATTCCACAAAAATCAACAAAAACAAGTATTGGAAATACAAAAGCTGAAAATGAACCAGTAATAGAACAAGAGAGTACACCACAAACAGAACCGGAACAAATGCCAGAACAACCAAAAAATGAAGAACCAGAAGAAGGACCTACAGTAACCTTGGGAGTTAAAGATGAAAAACAAGATGAAACAAAACCAGATAATATAGTAGGAATCCTTATTGGAATATTAGGATTATTACTAATATTACTAGCTCTAGCATTTAAACATAATGTAAAAGTATATGAAGAAGAAGATGGAGAATTCTTATTATGTGGTTTAGATAAAATAAGTAAGAAAAATCTAAAACTTAATATAGATAAATATCTTGATAATGAAACAAAAAATAATAAGATAAAAATAGTATTGAGTAAATCAATAACTAAGAAATTAAAAGACAAAAAATTAGAAATCACATACAAAGGCAAAGTCATTAAGTACATAATAAAAGCAAAAGAGAAAAAAGAAGAAATAGTACTTAAAGAATAATGTAAAGTACAAATGAGAATTGATTGTAAAACACTTTTATAAAAAATGCAATTACGGTTACCAGTGTGCATGCAAAGCCTCTTAAAGCTGATTTTAGGCACACAAAATTAGAAAAAAGAGGTTTTGTAGGTAACATATAAATATTGTTTAAAAAAATCCTAATTTATAGGTTTATTAATTATGTTTAAAATTATTGAAAAAAAACCCTAATTTTTGGGTTTATTTGTCGTGCTAAAATTATAATACTAAAAATCTTTACAAATGATTATTAGAATGCTAAAATTAATTTGTAATTAACAAAAGAAAAGGATGGATTAAATGAAAGTAAATAGAAAAGCTATAAAAATATTAAAAAAGATTTTTAATTTGTATAATTTGGCGATGATATTGTGTATTATAGTTATTTTATTTTCTTTGTATATTATAATAAAACCACATATTAACTTTAGTTCAATTAGTAAAGAGCAGACTAATGTACAAGAAGATGAAGTAAAAAAAGAAATAAGTGAAGATAAAGCAAGAAAAATTGCACAAAAAAAGTTTAAGGAACTAGGAGAGAAAAAGGTAAATAAAGATTCTTTGAAAGTAACTTTAATTCAAAGAGATAGTGAATTATACTATTATGTATGTTCTTTAGATAATACAGTAGAGATAAGCCAAAAAACTGGAAAAATAATACGTATAAATAGTGCTAATGTAGAATAAAAATGTAAAGGCAACCTTTGGTTGTTTTTTTATTCTAGTAAATTCAGATATTAATGTAAAAATAGTGCTTCCGTACAAAAAACGAGAATATTAAAAGAAATTGTAATTAAAATTTAAAGAAAAAGATATATAAGTATTAAGGTACCTATATCCGTAGCAAAAATTTAATCTAGTCTTTATAAATGTATTAAAAGTATACTTGAAAAAAAATATAAAAAATAAGGTATATGTGCTTGAAC
>USJU01000024.1 GCA_900555085.1 uncultured Clostridium sp. | reverse complement strand
ATTACTTTCTATTGCAATTTTAATTAGATTAAAATAATTTTTAATATTTAAAAATGTGGTTTTGCCACATTTTTTTATTTTTCAGTATAAATTTTATTAAATTTCCAATAATATTATTAGGATTTTTTTAATCTTAATTTTTTATGGAGGTTTAAACTTATCATGACAAAGAAAATTATTTTAACTATTACATTTATAATATTAGCACTTTGTATATCTACTTATTCATTTGCAGCAGATGATATGAAAAATGGTGCAATGAACGCTGCTAACGGTATACGTAATGTTGTTGGAGACGTCGAAAATGGTGTTGAAGATGCTGCAAAAAATGTTTCTGGTGCAATTCGTCAAGGAACTAACGATGTAGAAAAAGCTGGAAATGATGTAACTGGAGATATTAAATCATCAAACAATAAAGATAATTATTCAGCAACAAGAACAGCAACTGATGTTGGAACAGGAATGAGTAACACAATGTGGATATGGCTAATTATGGCAATAGTAGCAGTTGCAATTATTGCTCTTGTATGGTTCTATACAGCACAAAATAAAAATAACAGAGATTATTAATTTGTTATTGTAGTGGCGGTCATTGACCGCCATAATAATGTAATCTTGGCGACCAATGGTCGCCCCTACAATTTTTTAATTTCATAATACATATAAAATGAATTGTAATAACTATGTCTCTATGTTGCAGTTCAGTAAGATTTAATTTTCTAATCTAAACTTTTATATCTTTTCCATTTTTAATTTATAAAATGACAAATGCCGAATTTGATTTTTATATTTATTAATGCTATAATTTTAAAAAAATTGAAGAAGGTACATATATTATGAATAATACAAAGTTAATTTCAAAAAATCCAAATGCTAGGCATAATTATGATATAAAAGATACTTTGGAAGCTGGACTTGTACTTTATGGTACAGAAATTAAGTCTATTAGAAAAGGAAAAGTTAATTTAAAAGATAGTTATGCTATTATAAAAAATGGAGAATGCTTTATTTATGGTATGCATGTAAGTCCATATGAACACGGAAATATTTTTAATAAAGACCCTTTAAGAACTAGAAAACTTTTATTATCTAAGAAAGAAATTTTAAAACTTTCAAATTTAATAAAGCAACAAGGCTTATCTTTAATTCCAATGAGTTTGTATTTTAAAGGAAGTTTTGTGAAAGTTGAACTTGGTATAGGTAAAGGTAAAAAATTGTACGATAAACGTGAAGATTTAGCAAAAAAGGATGCTCAAATGAAAATTAAAAAAGCAATGAAAAACGATTATAGATTGTAGTCTATAATCGTTTTTTATTTATCTTACTTTGTTTTCTATTTCTTCTTGAATTTTACTAAAAAATTCTTCTTGTGTCATTTGACCTATGTCTCCTGTTTCTCTTGAACGAACTGCTACTTTATTTTGTTCAGCTTCTTTTGCTCCAACAACTATCATATATGGAACTTTTTCTAATTGTGCCTCACGTATTTTATAACCAACTTTTTCGTTTCTATCGTCTAACACAACTCTTACTTTCATTTTTCTTAATTTTTCTTCTATTCCTTGTGCATATTCGTGTTGTGCATCTGTAATTGGTAATATTTTTACTTGTGTTGGTGCAAGCCATAATGGGAATGCTCCTTTTGTTTCTTCTATTAAGAAACACATAAATCTATCTAATGTTCCTAATATAGCTCTATGAATAACTACTGGTCTATGTTTTTCTCCATCTTCTCCAATATATTCTAGTTTGAATTTTTCTGGTAATAAAAAGTCTAATTGACATGTTGAAACTGTAACATCGTGTCCTACTGCAGATTTTAATTGAACATCTAATTTTGGTCCGTAAAATGCTGCTTCTCCTTCTGCCTCATAGAATGGAACTTTAAGTTCTGTTAATATTTCTCTTAATTGTCCTTCTGCATTCTCCCACATTTCATCATCATCAAAGTATTTTTCTTTGTCATTTTTATCTCTTAAAGATAATCTAAATTCATAATCTTTAAATCCAAAATCTTTATATACAGATAATATTAGCTCAACAACTTTTCCAAATTCTTCTTTTATTTGATCTGGTCTAACAAAAAGATGTGCATCATTTTGGCACATTTCACGTACTCTTTCAAGTCCGCAAACACTTCCACTATCTTCATATCTAAAGTCATGTGCAAGTTCTCCTATTCTTATTGGTAGATCTCTGTATGAATGCATTTTGTTTTTGTAAATTAACATATGGTGTGGGCAATTCATAGGTCTTAATACCATTTCTTCATTGTCCATTTTCATTCTTGGGAACATGTCTTCACTGTAGTGGTCCCAATGTCCTGAAACTTTATACAATTCCGTATTTGCCATTGATGGTGTATATACATGTTTGTATCCCTTTTCTATTTCTTTGTCTTGAATATATCTTTCTAATAATCTTCTTACTGTTGCTCCATTTGGTAAATACATTGGAAGTCCTGAACCTACTAATTTGTGTGTCATAAATAATTCTAAGTCTTTTCCAAGTTTTCTATGGTCACGTTGTCTTATTTCTTCTAATTCTGCTAAATATTCTTCTACTTGACTTGCTTTAGGGAATGAAATTGCATAAATTCTTTGTAGCATTTTATTTTTTTCATCGCCTCTCCAATATGCTCCTGAAGAAGATAATATTTTAACAGCTTTAACTTTTCCTGTTTTCATTAAATGAGGTCCTGCACATAAGTCTGTGAAATCACCTTGTTTATAAAAGCTAATTTCTTCGCCATCGGGTAGTTCCTCAATTAATTCTTGTTTATAAGGTTGTCCATCCATTAAATTTAAAGCTTCTTCTTTTGGAAGTACAAACTTTTCTATTTCAATATCTTCTTTTATTATTTTTTTCATTTCAGCTTCAATATTTGCTTTATCTTCATCTGTGAATGGTTTTTCTACATCAAAATCATAGTAAAATCCTTTTTCTATACTTGGTCCTATTGCAAATTTAACTTTTGGAAATAGTCTTTTTACGGCTTGTGCCATAATATGAGATGTTGTATGCCAATAAGCTTGTTTTCCTTCTAAACTGCTTTCAAAAGTTTCTATACTCACATTGCAATCTTCATTTAGTTCATATCTTAAGTCCTTTACCTCTCCATTAACTTTTCCGCAAGTTGCCATTCTAGCTAACCCTTCACTAATTTTTTTTGCTAATTCTATAATAGATGTTCCTTTTTCAACCTCTATTATAGAATTGTCTTTTAATGTAATTTTAATCATATATATTCCTCCTGTGTTTCTTGGTGCTTATTCTTTAACTTCAACTGTATCTACAGTTGTAACTTTATTTACGTCTGTAATTTTTATGTCTCTATTATGCTCAATTTTTTCCCAAGTTGTTTCTCTTTTAAATAAACATTTAAAGTTTATCGCAAGCCAAGTTGCCATAAATATTGGATAACACAATATTTGTTTTATCATAGGTTTTATTGGTCTTCCATCTAATTTCATTATAAATACTGCAAGTAATATTGGCAAGAAAAATGTTGGAACAATATACATTGCATAATTTAATAATAATTCTGCTCCTGTCATTTGATCTGCTAAGTATATAAACATATTTATTGCAAGTAATGCAAGTGTTGTTATAAACATTGGTATACTTCCAATTATATATAAAAATCCATCTATACTTTTTAAATCTTTATGTTCTTTTATTCCATTTATTAGTCTTCCTGTATATTTTTGCATACATTGAATATGACCTACTGTCCATCTAGAACGTTGTGACCAAGATTGTTTAAATCCTGTTGGTTGTTCATCATATACTATTGCATCTGTTGCCCATCCAACTTTGCTTCCTGCTATAATTCTTTTTAAAGAAAATTCTATGTCTTCTGTAAGAGTTTCTGTATTCCATCCTTCTGGTTTAATTACATCAAATCTTACCATAAATCCTGTTCCATTTAATAATGCAGAAAGTCCTAAATTATATCTAGATAAATGATATAATCTATGCATCATCCAATAGAATAAAGCATATCCTCCTGTTATCCAGTTATCTGTTGGATTTTTTATATCTCTATAGCCTTGAACTACATCTTCACCTTGGCATAATTTTTTATTCATATTTTTTGTAAAGTTTTTGTCTACAATATTATCTGCATCAAATATAAAGAAAGCATCATAATCTGCATTTTCTTCAATTTTTTGTTTTAAAAACCATTGCAAAGCATATCCTTTTGTTTTTCTAGTGCTATCAAATCTTTCATATACAATAGCGCCAGCCTCTTTTGCTACTTGTGCTGTGTTATCTGTACAGTTATCTGCAATAACATAAATATCTATTAGTTCTTTTGGATATTCTTGATTTTTTAAACTTTCTACTAAATTTGCAACTACACTTTCTTCGTTATGTGCTGGTATAATTGCCATAAATTTGTGATCTTTTTTAATTTTTAATGGTTTGTCTTTCAATTTTACTAGCGAACATACACTTACCATTACTTGGTATAACCAGAATATAGTTAATATCCAAATTATGGCTTGTTGGATTACATATAAAAACTCCATTTTTTACCTCTCTTAATTATTTTTTATTTTTCTTATTATATACTATTTTCCCACTTTTACTATTATACTATTATAGTGTTTTTTTTTCAATATTTTTATGGGAATTTTTGCAAAAAAATTTAGGCGGTCAATGACCGCCTTTTGCAATTTCTATATTTGTTGTATTTTGTAACCATTGGTTGCTCTTATTTGTTAATAACAGCAATTTTTTCTTTTACAAGAACATAAAATTAAAAATCCTACTATTATTGCTAGTACTCCTAGAACTATTGCTAAAACTATTACTGCTGATAATGCTGCAAGTATTGTTTCTGCAAATACTGTTCCTATTATTGTTCCTATAACTCCTAAAAATAAAGCTGTTAAAACACCAAATACTATTGATAAGCATTTACATTTATTTTTGCTTTTTCCACATTCTTCCATTATAAATCCACCTCCAACCACACCTTGCGGTGTTAGTATATATTATGCGAATTTTATGGAAAGTGTTATTTTTTAATCATACCATTCTAGTTCCCAGTCTACAACTCTTACTGTATCTCCTTCTTTTACACCAGCTTTTTTAAGTGCTGCATTTACTCCTAATGCATCTAAATTCTTTTGGAAATAGTACATAGATTCATTGTCTTCTAAGTTTACTCTTGACATTAATCGTTGTACTGAAGGTCCATCTACAACCCACATGTCTTTTTCTCTTGTTATTTCAAATCCTTCTTTTTCTTCTTCAAGAGTATATACTTTTCTATCTTCATAATCTATTAGTTCTTCTTTTGGAAGTTCTTTTAATTCTTTAGCAACAACGTCCATTAATTCGTCTACACCTTGTTTTGTTGCTGCTGATATTTTATATATTTCTAAGTTTTCTTTTTTAGCTAATTCTTCTAATTCTTTATATAAACTTTCATCTTGCATACTATCTATTTTGTTTGCAACTATAATTTGTTTTCTTGATGCTAATTTTTCACTATATTTTTTTAGCTCTGCATTTATAGCATAAAAGTCTTCTACCGGATTTCTTCCTTCCATTCCTGAAACATCTATAATATGCAATAATAGTCGTGTTCTTTCAACATGTCTTAAAAATTGTATTCCAAGTCCTACTCCTTCGCTAGCACCTTCTATAATTCCTGGAATATCTGCCATTACAAAGCTATCTCCGTGTTTTGTTTTTACAACTCCTAAATTTGGTTCTAATGTAGTAAAGTGATATGCTGCTATTTTTGGTTTTGCAGAAGATACAACAGATAAAAGTGTTGATTTTCCTACACTTGGAAATCCCAGCAATCCTACATCTGCTAATAGTTTCAACTCTAAAATTAGTTCTTTTTCAATTCCTTTTTCTCCACCTTGTGCAAAATGAGGAGCTTGTCTTGTAGCTGTTGCAAAGTGTGAATTTCCTTTTCCACCTCTTCCTCCTGGCAATACAAGTTCTTGTTGACCTATTTCAGATAAATCTGCTACAACTTGTCCTGTTTGAGCATCTTTTATAATTGTTCCTCTTGGTACCTTTATATAAATACTTTCTCCGCTCTTTCCATAACAGTTTGAACCACTACCATTTTCGCCATTTTGAGCTTTAAATTTTTTCTTAAATCTGAAATCTACTAAGGTATTTGAGTCTGGATCAACAACGAAATATACATTTCCGCCTTTTCCTCCATCTCCACCGTCTGGTCCACCGGCAGCAACATATTTTTCTCTTCTAAAAGTTGCTGCACCATTTCCGCCATCACCAGATTTTACTGTTATTTTTGCATAATCTGTAAACATATAACTCTCCTTTCTTAATCAAAATAATTTAACTTCATGGCCTCCTTAATTCTCGCCATATTTTCTTTTGCTATTTCTCTTGCATGTTTAGTTCCATCCATTAAAATTTCACGTACTAATTCTGGTCTTTCTTCATAATATCTTCTTTTTTCTCTAATTGGTTCTAATTCTGTAATTATATTTTTTATTAATTCTTTTTTACATGCAACACATCCACGTTTTCCTGTTCTACATTCTTCCATTACTGCATTTAATTCATCTTCATTTTTTGTAAATAATTTATGATAATATGAAACCATACAAATATCAGGATTTCCTGGATCATCTTTTTTTATTCTTGCAGGGTCTGTTACAGCACTCATAACTTTTCTTGTTATTTCTTCATCTGAGTCTGATAAATATATAGCATTTCCTAAAGATTTTCCCATTTTTTCATTTCCATCTAATCCTTTTATTCTTTTAGCATTTGATAAAACGGCTTTTGGTTCTAATAATGTTTCTCCATATATACTATTAAATTTTCTTACAATTTCTCTACATTGTTCAATTAACGGAAGTTGGTCTTCTCCAACTGGTACTATTGTTCCGTTTAAGGCTGTGATATCGGCAGCTTGGCTAACTGGATACCCTAGAAATCCATATGTAACACTTTCTCCAAATAATTCTCTTTTTTGTGCAATTTCTGTTTTTACTGTTGGATTTCTTTGTAATCTTGAAACTGTAACTAAATTAGAATAAAAAACTGTAAGCTCTGCAACTTCTGGAATCATAGATTGTAAGTAAATTGTAGCTTTGTTAGGTTCTACTCCCACTGCTAAGTTATCCATTACAATTTCTTTAACATTTCTTTGAACTTTTTCTGGATTATTAAAATTATCTGTTAAGGCTTGAACATCTGCAACAAGTACAAAAGTTTCGTATTCATCTTGTAATTTCACTCTATTTTGTAATGATCCAAAATAATGTCCTATATGTAATCTTCCTGTTGGTCTATCTCCGAGTTACAATTCTATCTTTCTTTTCCATAATTATTCTCCTTTACACGTGTACTATTATACCATTTTTTACTGATATTATCAACTTTTTAAATATCATACAAATATGTAGCTTCCAAATCTGCTTCGTGTAATAATAATGCAAGTGGATATTTTTTAAAAGCTGCTCCTAATGTATTATATTGTTCTTTTGGTTCTGTAAATCCCATATGCCAACGAATACAATATTTTTCCTCTGGGGTAAGTTTTAAATATTCTGTAATCATCATAACAGATTTTTCGCCATGCCCATAAGGAATTGTGTCATCTACAGTATAATAAGGAACCTTTTCCCATTCTCCTCTAGCATTCTTTGCATTTCTGTAGTCCACTTTATAAAAATTAACTTTGCAAATATCGTGTAATAAAGCAATAATTTTAATTGTATCTTCAGTTGCTCCAACATCTTCTATACAATTTGCAACTTTATGCTTTAAAATTTCATAAACCTTCATACTATGTTCTAATAAACCACCTTCATAAGAACCGTGAAACCTTGTACTAGCAGGTGCTTTAAAAAAATCTGTTTTATTTTCAATAAAATCTAATAAATCACTCATTCCATCTCTATTAACACTTCTTAATAAATTTAAAAATTCTTCTCTCATAACTAACTCTCCCATCTAAAAATCTACAAATATTCTACAATAATCTACAAAAAATAGCAATACTATTATAAGCCTGTCCCTCAATCCGACAAAATGTCGGCTGGGGGACTGTCCCCAATTTACAATTCTATTTTGTTTATTGTTATTTTTTGTCCTAGTAGTTTTTCTGCTACGTTTATGAAGTTGCATTCTGTGTCTGTTAGGTTTATTTGGTATTTTCCTTTGTGTTCTTTTTTGTTTTCAAGTTGGTTTTCTTTTAGGTATTTTTCTAAATATTTTGCCATTTGTACTCCTGTATTTATTGTTTCTATTTTTTCTCCTAACTCTTCTTTTATTATTTTTTCGAATAATGGGTAGTGTGTGCAACCTAGTATTAATTTTTCTATTTGTGTGTTTTTATATTCTTTCATATATTCTTTTATTGCCGCTTTGGCTACTTCGTTTTGTGTCCAGCCTTCTTCTGCCATTGATGCTAGTAGTGGTGTTTCTATTGATATTGTTTCTATATTATTGTTCTTTTGTTTTATTTGTTTTTCCCATTCTCCGCTTCTTATTGTTCCTTTTGTTGCTATTATTCCTACACTTTTCGTATCTTCTTTTATACAATTTTCTATTGTTGGTTCTATTATTCCAATAATTGGTATTTTATATATTCTTTTAAGTTCTTCTAATGCTTGGCTAGTTGCTGTTCCACATGCTATTACAATTAGTTTTACATCTTGCAATATTAGGTAATTTACAATTTGTTTTGATATTGATATTATACTTTCTTTGGATTTATTTCCAAAGGGAAATCTTTTAGTATCTCCTATGTATGTTATATCTTCATTTGGAAGTTGTTTTATTATTTCAGAAAATACTGTTAGTCCACCTACTCCTGAATCAAATACACCTATTTTTCTATTGTCCATTTTTGCCTCCGTTTTCTACTTATTAATTATATTTTTATATAATACCAAATATTAACATTTTTTTCAAGAAATCATAAAATATATTAGGCGAAAGCTAAATTATTTTTGAAAGGAAACGATAATATGGATATGGAATGCGATAAAAAAATGTGCCCTATAATTAATGTTGATGGTTTCATCGAGAAAGGAAAACAATTTGATTTAGATATTACTTTACCTGATGACAACAGAGATGTTATTTATGGAGTTATTAAAGATTGTTACAGAGAACCAGTTTGCGATGCTGTTGTTAAATTAATTGAAGTTGTTAAACATTGCGGAAAAGAAGAACATTTACCTGTTTCTCATACTTTTACAGATAAAGATGGAAGCTTTGTTTTTGGACCTTTATGTCCTGGTAAAGAATATGAAGTTCAAATATGGGCTAATAGAGTAAAAAATTATAAAATCTGTGCAGGATGTAGACGTGAAGGAAAATGTTTAAAAGGTGTAAAAATGGATTGTTGTAATTATACAAAACCATGTGAAAAACCTTGCGATAAACCATGTGATAAAGATTTTTCAGATAAATGCTGTAATTAGAAATAAGGCGACCTATAATTGGTCGCCTTTGCTTTAAGCTTTTTTAGATTTTTTATTTGGTTTTATTTCATATGTATCTATTGCAGTATTTAATAATTGTTCATATTCTATTTCTTTTCCAAATTCTATAACTAGCTCTTGTTTATTTAGTTTATCTTTTAATTCTGTTATTTCTATTATATTGTCTTTTTTAGGTTTTATTTTATTACTTGTTGTATTTCGTATATTTGTATTATTCTTAGCTATTTTTTCTGCCATTTTATCATATTTTGCATTTATCTTTTTAAGTTCTTTCATTATTTCTTTTATATCAGCTGTATTATCTATTTTTTCTAATTTTTTATCATTATCTTTCTTCATTTTATCTATCATTTTGTTTATTCTTTCTTCTGTTTTATCATTTGTAATTGCTTTTTCTAAACTTTGAACTTTATTATATTTTCTATTTAAATCTTGCATTTCTATAATTATATTATTTAATTCTCTTGTATTATCTAATTGTCTTATTCTTCTATCTTGCTCTTCTTGTAATTCATTTAATCTTTCGTTTAATCTTACTTCTATTTCATCATTATTTATTAGTTCTTTAATGTTTTGAATATCTTCATATTTTCTGTTTAATTTTTGCATTTGAATTACTATATTATTTAATGCTTTGCTACTATCCAATTTTTCTATTTTACTATTTTGTTCTAGTTGTAATTCTTTCATTTTTTCAAGTATTAAATCTTCTGTTTTATTGCTAGTTATTTTATTTTCTAGTTTTTCTATATTTTTATATTTTTCATTTAATTCTTCTATTTGTCTTATTATATTATTTAGTTCATTACTTTTATCCAATTCTTCAATTTTACTATTTTGTTCATTTTGTATTTCTTTTAATTTCTCTATATTTTCATATTTGCTATTTAATTTTTGCATTTCAATAACTAAATTATTGAACACTTTACTGTTATCCAACATTTTTATTTTTTCATCTTGTTGATTTTTTATTTCTTCTATCTTTTTAATTATTTCATCTTGATTGGCATTGTTTTTTATTAGTTGTTCTATATCATTAATCCTATTTATAGTCTTTTCATTATTATCGTTTTTACTTAATTCTTGAAGCTTTTTATTAATATTTTCTTCTGCTATTTCACTATTTTTTCTTAACTCTTCAATTATTTCTTTTTTTGCTAAATCATTTTTTATTTTTTCCACTAATTCTTCTTTATCTATTTCGTGCTTATAAAGTTGCTTAACTTCATTAATTATTTTTTCATAATTATTTATAGTTAAATCTGGTAATTCTAATATTAAATCTTCTAAATCTTCAATTCGCTTCCCTAACAATTCCAATTTTGTATCATTTTCTGATATAGTTTTAATTTCTTCTTCAACATCTTCTCTTCTATTTTCTATAAGCTCTTCTACAGTTTTTCTTGATTCTTCAATTGTTTTAATAATTTCTTTGTTCCCATAATACCAATTGCCATATTCACTTCTTTTTATTTCTTTTTTATTTAAAATTGTTCCAATTATTGTTCCTTTTGCATTACTTATTTGATTTTTTAAATTTTTTAAATCTTCAATTTTTGTTTTTTTACTTTCAGTTACAATTACTGTTCCATCTGTTATTCTTGATACTGGTATACTATCTGAAACAAGATTACAAGGTGTTCCATCAATTATTACTATATCATATATATTTTTTAACATTTTTATTAATCGTTCCATTTTCCTTGATAGTAACAATTCTGAAGGATTTGGCGGAATTGAACCCATAGTCATAATATGTACTTTTGCAATTTTAGTCTCTTTTATATATTTTCCCAACTCTTGATAATCGTCTTTATTCTCTCCTAATTGATTTAAACAATTGGATAGACCTAACTTATTATCTACACTAAATATTTTATGTTGTCTACCTTTTCTCATATCACTATCAATAATAATTACATTTTTCTTAGCTTGAGCATATGCAATAGCCATATTAGATGCTATCCAGCTTTTACCCTCACCAGAATTACAGCTTGTAATCAAAATTGAACTTGGTGTTGTTTTATTATTTAGAAATTCTATATTTGTTCTAATAAATTTTAAGGATTCCACTATTGCGGATTTTGAATTTTCATTTATTATTAGTTCTATTTTTTCTTTGCTTTTTGGTACTGTACCAATCACCTTTAATTCAACATAATCTTCTATATCTTGTTCAATTTTTACAGTAGTATCTAATGCATAAGTTATAAAAACAAAAAATCCTGATACAGCTATTCCTATCGTTAAAGCAATTATTATATCCTTTATATGGTTTATGTTATATGGCTTTTCTTCCAAAGATGCTTCATCTACTACTGTTACATTTTCTATATTATATATGTTTTTTATTTCATTTATAAATACATTATTAATCTCTCTACATATTCTTTGTGCTTGACTTGCATCTCTATCCGTTATATTAATTTTTATTAATTGAGTATCTTCAATCTCTTTAATGCTAATATTTTTAGATAACTCTTCTACTGTTATATTTAGTTGTAAATTTTCTTTTACTTTACTTAACACATTCTTGCTTGTTATTATATTTCCATATGTAGTAAGTAAGCTCTTATTTAATGTCACATCACTTTGTGTTACAGAAGCATTCTTTTTATTTGTTTCATTACTCACTAATAAAACAGTTGAGGTTGATTTATATTTTGGAACAACAAAATTAAACGAATAAATACAACCGCCAATTGCAAATATTAATATTAAAATTATTATTATTAATATGTTTTTTCTTAGTATACTATTTAATCTTTTTAAATTAATTATTTCTTTTATTTCCATATATTACCACCAACAATACCATTTTATCATACTTTATATTAATTTGCAAATATTATGTAAATTAATGTTCAAAATAAGTTTTTAAACATAAATTTATATTTGTCTTCTAAATGTTTTAATATAAATTTTGCATTTTCTATTTCTGGTACATCATCTTCATATTTTTCTTGTTCTATATTTCCTTTTATTATATATATCTCGGAACTTACTTTTTCTAATTCATCATGTTCAATAAAATACTCTAATTTACTTTTTCTGTTTAACCAATTTTCTTCTATTTTTTTCATTGAAATTTTTATTTCTTCATTGTTTTCTAATTCTAAATTTTCTTTTAATTCTTGTAAATCCCCAATTAAAGAACTTACACTTTCTGATGTAATCTTATCAGTTATTATATTTAAAATACATACTCCAAGTATTACAATAACAATAATTATTATACCTTTTTTCATTTTTAAGTCTCCTTTTTTTGACAGAAGATATTTCCTTTCCCATCAAATGTAACTACTAAAGCTTCTTCTGATTTTATTTTAAATGGCTCTAATTGTTTTTTTAACCATGTTTCATCTTTTCCAATTTTTTGTAAATTTTCTCTCATTATTTCTCCATCTATTACTAAATCGTATGGTATTCCTTCATATTCAGGCATTATATTAAAATCTTCTGGTATTGTATTTCTTTTATTAGGCTTTTGAATTACACTTAATTGGCCACTTGTTTCTAATATTGCGTATTCCACATCTCCTAAATTAAAAACATTTTGTGCTCTTAATCTTTCCTCTAATTCATTTATTGTTATTTTTTCTTTTATTAATGCTCTTTCATCTATTCTTCCTCTATGAATTAATATACGTGGTTTTCCGTGATGTTATTTCTCTAAAACGTATGCTTTTCAAATTTAGTATTGAAATTAATAAATGCATAACAAGTAATCCTAAAATTGGCAAAATTTGTTAGCGGTATTCCAAGTTCCGCCATTGGAACAGCCGCTAAATCTGCAATCATTATTGATATTGCAAGTTCAAACGGTTGCATTTGTCCAATTTCTCTTTTTCCCATTAATCTCATTACCATTAAAACTAAAATATATAAAACAATTGCTCTAACAAAAATAATTAACATTTTTTTCTCCTTGTTTTTTATTATTTTTTGTCTTTTTTATCTAAATTATTCAATTTGAATAATAATATATTTTTTGTAAATAATATTATTGTGATAATTTTTCACAAATTCATTTTACTCTTTTTTAGGAGGTTAATTTAAAATGGCAAATAATCAGAGTAATTCTCAATCTGAAAGTACAATGGGTACAGTTGGTCAAATTATTTGGCGTTTAGTTACTTCTGCCGTTGTACTTGCTATTACAGCTTTCTTCACTCCAGGTTTTTCTATAAACGGTTTTTGGACATTAGCTGTTGCTGCAGTAGTTTTAACTGTTATTGATTACTTAATAGTTAAATTTACAGGGTTACATGCTAGTAGTTTTGGAAAAGGTTTTGTAGGTTTTGTTTTAGCTGCTGTTACTTTATATGCAGCACAATTTTTTATAGCAGGTTATACTGTTTCTTGGATGGCTGCTATTATTGGTGCATTAATATATGGAGTTATAGATTATTTCATTCCTGGAGAACAAAGCGTATAGTAAAAAAAGAATTGATTTATTTATTAAATCAATTCTTTTTTATTTTAAAATATGCCTATTATATTTTCATTTTCATCTATATTAATATTGTTTGATGCTGGTTTATTTGGAAGTCCTGGCATTGTTAATATTTTTCCAGCTAGAACAACAACAAATTCTGCTCCAGCATTTAATTCTACATTTCTTATATTAATTTCAAATGGTTCATCACATTTTAAATTTTTAGCATCATCTGAAAATGAGTATTGAGTTTTTGCAATACATATTGGTAAGTCTTCATATCCCATTTCTTCTATTTTTTCTATTTTTTTCTCTGCTTCTTCTGTGTATTTTACCTCTTTTGCTCCATAAATATTCTTACATACCTTTTCAATTTTTGTTTTTATATCATCTTCTAATTCATAAGCATAGTTTAGCTTTTTATTATTTTGTGAAAGTTTATCTATTTTCTCTGCAATATCTATTGCTCCTTCTCCGCCTTTTTTCCAACTTTCTACTAAACTATATTCTATATTATTTTTATTTAATATATCTTCCAATAATTGTAATTCTTTAGAATTATCTTTATCGTTTTTATTTATTGCAACTATTGTATTTACATTAAATTTATTTCTAAGATTATCTATATGTTTTAATAAGTTATGCGTTCCTTCTATTATAGCTTGTTCATTTTCATCATATATATCTTCTTTTTGAACTCCACCATGGTATTTTAAGGCTTTAAGTGTTGCAACTAGAACAACTACGTCTGGATTTATTTCTGCTTTTCTGCATTTTATATCCAAGAATTTTTCCGCTCCTAAATCTGCTCCAAAACCTGCTTCTGTTATGCAGTAATCTCCAAGTTTTAATGCCATTTTTGTTGCTATAATTGAGCTACAGCCGTGTGCTATATTTGCAAATGGTCCTCCATGTATAAATGCTGGTGTTCCTTCAAGTGTTTGTACTAAATTTGGTTTTATAGCATCTTTTAATAAAACTGCCATTGCTCCTTCTGCTTGTAATTCTCTTGCAAAAATTGGATCATTTTCTTTATTGTAACCTATAATAATATTTCCTAGCATAGTTTTTAATTCTGCAATATTAGAAGATAAACAAAGAATTGCCATTATTTCTGAAGCTGGTGTAATTTGAAATTCATCTTCTCTTTTTATTATTTCTTCTTTTTCTGAAAGACCTATTTCAACTTTTCTTAAACTTCTATCGTTTAAATCTAAGCATCTTTTCCAAGTAACCTTTTTAATTTCTAATTCATTTCCTTGGTATATGTGATTGTCTATTAAACTTGCAAGTAGATTATTTGCTGATGTTATTGCATGCATATCTCCTGTAAAATGTAGGTTTATATCTTCCATTGGAACAACTTGTGAGTAACCTCCTCCTGTTGCTCCACCTTTCATACCAAATACTGGACCTAAAGATGGTTCTCTTAAAGATAAAATTGCTTTTTTTCCAATTTTATTTAGTCCATCTGCAATTCCAATAGACATTGTTGTTTTCCCCTCTCCATATGGAGTTGGACTTATAGCTGTTACTAAAACTAATTTTCCGTTTTTATTTTTTTCTAATTCCTTAAATATTTTATTAGAAATTTTTGCCTTATATTTTCCGTAAGTTTCTATGTTATCTTTTTTTATTTTTAGTTTATTAGCAAGTTCACATATATCTTGTGGCTCTATACTATTTGCTATTTCTATATCTGTCATTGGAATTACCTCCTATAATTAAAATATTAGTCCTGCAACTATTCCTATTAACGCACCTACAAACACTTGCAAAGGTGTGTGACCTAATGCTTCTAATAATTTTTCATGTACTTCTATATTAGAAAGCCCAGGAGTTTGAACAATTTTATTTAAAACACTAGCTTGTTTTCCAGCTGCTCTGCGAACTCCTGCTGCATCGTACATTACAACCATTGCAAAAACAATAGATAGTGCAAATATTGGTGAATCTACACCTTCGCTTTTTCCTATAAGTGTTGCAATAGATGTAACAACAGCCGAATGAGAGCTTGGCATTCCACCTGCTCCCATTATTCTTTTAAAATTAAATTTTTTAGTTTCAACTAAGTCCCAAATAACCTTAAATGCTTGTATTCCAAGCCATAATAGAAATGGTATGTATATATATTTATTTGTAAAAAATAATTGTATGTTATTCATAAATTCCCCTTAATTTTCAAAATTTTCTTCTTTTATTTCATCTCCATCTTTTATTAAAATAGAGATTTTCTTCTCTGCTTTTTCTAAAATTTCATTACATTTTTTAGAAATTTTTATTCCCTCTTCAAACTTATCTACAGATTGTTCT
>USJU01000023.1 GCA_900555085.1 uncultured Clostridium sp. | reverse complement strand
GCAAGTATTATAAAAATAATTATAAAAGATTTTAATAATCCATATAATAAACCACCTATATGATTAAATTGTTTTATTAAAGGTAGGTTTCCAATTGCTTCTGAAAATATATGTAAAAATATTAAAATTATTCTTGTAATTATAAATACAGCAATAAATGATATTATATTTATAACTATATTTGTAATAGAGCTTGAAACTGCTTGTGTTGTTTCTTTCTTTGCAGAATTTATTGCATTGTCGAATATTTTTGGAATACTATTGTTTTCTTTATTTTCAGTTTTTTCCTCGTTAGAATCTTTATCTATTGTAGATACTACATAATTATTAACATATTCATCTATATTTGTATTATTAATCAATAAAGCAGATATAGGTTTAAATAAAATTAAAGAAATTATTATAGCAATAAAAAATGCAACAATTTTGTAAGCAACCTCTATAAGCCCTTTTTTTGAATTAATATAAATTGTAATAAAAATAAATAAACATACTAAAATATCTATTAAAAAACTCATAAAATCAAATCCTTATAAATTAATTATTTCTACTTTATTTTTATAAACTACTCCAGCTATACCTGAGCCTAATACAATGTTTTTGGCTTCTTGTGTTGTATTAAATTTTTTTATTAACCAACCAGAATTATTTATAAAATCTATTTCAGAGCCTAAATTAATTGCAATAGTATTATCTGCACAGTATATAGACTTTGGAGTTCCATTAATTGAGTATAAATTGTCTTTATTAGATGAAATATCAACTAAATGTGCTTCATTGCCAGAAAATAATGTATTAGAATTTTGTGATATTTTTATATAAGTATCTGTTAAATTTATATCATAAAATAAATCAGTTTTATCTGAAATTTTTGTAAGTTCTGTATCATTATTATTTTGAATTAAATGTATAGAATTGTCATACATGCAAACTAATCTATTTTTAGAATTATAATTTATGTCTAATGCAATTGAATTTGAATCAGCAGGGTATATGTAATCTATAGCATTTGTTGGATCATTTTGTGATTTTTCTATAGATAATATTTTTATATTAGATTGAATAGCTGTTCCGGAATAATCTATTTCAGCTATTGCTAAATATTTATTATCATTTGAAATTGCTGAATCTATTGCTGTTGTGCTAGAAAGATAAGTTTTAAATAATTCCTTACCATTTGAATCGTAAGTTATTACAATAGATTTATAACTTGTACCAGTTACTACAATAGAAACATATCCATTCTTATTTACATTAACTTTACTTATAGTACCTTCAATATCTTTTTGCCAAGCTATATTTTGACCATTTATTAGGTATAATTTTTTTCCACCGTTTTCACCTAAACAAATAAATCTATTATTTGAAGAAGCAATAGGAGAACTTAGTTCAACAGATAAATCAAAAGCTTTATTTCCAGATGAATTATAAGTTGTAAAATTATTTTTATTTAGGACTGCAATATATTTATCATAAGAAAATACAAAAGTAGATTCATCATCATTAAAATCAATTTTTGAAGAATTATTGCTACTTATATTTTTTTTGAATAAATATATATCAAAAAATTCTCTAACATTCTGGTTAGCAATATATAAAGAAAAGCTAATTATTAAAAGTAAAATTAAAATAATTATACAAATGCTTATTATTAAATTTTTTCTATTAATTCTTCCTCAGAATTTATCTCTGTGATATCTAATTCTCTTTCACAAAATTCTATATTATTTAATGGAATAAATTCCGTTTCTATTTTATTTTCAAAAATTTCTCCAACTATCATTCCATGTTTTCCTAGTTCATCAAAACCTAATCCTATTGTTGAACCAGGATATATTATTTTATTATTTTTTTCATAATTATTTTTATGTATATGTCCTAATGCCACATAATTAAATCCCATTTCTTCTAATTTATTCTTTGAAATTGGATTGTATTGCATATCTTCTGTTTTGCTTGCATCAAGACTTGCATGTGTTATTAAGATATTTATTTTATTTTTTTCATCTAAATTTATTTCTTCTATTCCTGAATTTTTGCAATAATAATCTTCAAAACCATATCCATAAATATTTATATTATTTAATTCAATTTTTTCTATTTTTGAATTAAATATTTTTACGTTTTCATTCCAATTAAATTTTTGATAATAAGAATTTTTTATATTTGGATCATGGTTTCCTGGAGCTATAAATATTTTTGTTTCTGGAATTTCTTTAAATAAATTATTTATATATTCTATTGTTATTTCTCTAATATATTTTTGTTCATATAAATCTCCAGCAATAAATAATAGTTCTATTTTATTTTCTTTTATATAATTTATTATTTTTCTAAATATTTCTCTTTGTTCTAATCTTATTTTTTCTGTTAGACCTTCTATTTCTGATAGACTTGATAAACTGCTATCAAAATGCATATCTGCAATGTGTACAAATTTCATTTTTTACCTCCAAAAAAATTGACTAGAAAAATCTTATCACATTAAGATTTTCTAGTCAATATTTTACAAACATTTTTTTGTACTTATTCTTTATCTATTGGTCCAAATAATTCATCAAATTTTGCTTCTAATTCTTTTTGGATATCTACATCTATTTCGTTTTCTTCTTGAGGAGCTGGTTGTGGTGTGTTTGGTAGAATTGGTGGTAATTCTGTTTCTGATATTTTCTTTTCTTCTTGTATTGGTTCATCTTCAAATAAATCATCTAAAGATTCTACTTTTAAATCTTTTACTTGTTTTCCACCTTTGTTTTCATTACTATCTACATATGGATTGTATGGATTATATTTTCTCCATTCTCCTCTTTCTATTTCTCCTATATCGTTATGGCTTATTTCTAAAGCTTCCATTTTTCTTGCCATTGGCTTTTTAAAGTAATAGAATTTGTCTGCTTTTATTGGCCTTACACCTTTTACAAATATTATACATTTATCATTATCAAATCTTCTAAGTTCATCTGGTGTAAGTAATGCTCTTGCCATAATTTGGTCTGATACACTCGTAGATTTACTATGTGTTTTCTTATCTTTACTCTTTGATTTACTTTCATGTGTAATTGTTTTTTCTCCAAGTGCTTTAGAGAAATATTCAACTGTTTTTTGTGAGTTACTTCCTAAGAATACGTGTGTATCGCAGTTTCCTATAATTGTTTCATATGATTTTTCGTATATTGCTTCTAATTGGTCAAGGTTTTGTAAAATAACACTGAAGGAAATTTTCCTACTTCTACTTGTTGAAATCTTTTTATCAAAATCTGGTATTTTTCCTATATTTGCGAACTCGTCTAATATAAAGAAAGTTTGCATTGGTAATTTTCCGCCATTATTATCCGCAAAATCGTATAATTGTTGTATCATTTGTGAGAAGAATATTGTTAATAAAAAGTCGTATGCTGTATGTGTATCTGATGATATAACATATACCGCTGTTTTCTTTTTACCTATATCTTCAAAACTTATTGTATCTGTTGATGTTAGTTCTGCAATCTCTTTAGAATCAAATTTTCCTAATTTAGATTGCAATGAACTAAGTATTGAACCATATGTTTTTTCTGGTGCAATTTCAATAGATTTATAATACATTCTTGCTGGGTGGTCATATGGTAATTGTGAAATTAATTCTGTAAGTAAATTGCTTCCCTTATTATTGTTTGCAGCTCTTACAAGTTCTGCACAACTTGCTAAGTTTTGTTCTTCTTCTGGTCTTGTTGCTATTAAATAATAAATTAATGCTTTTAATAGCATTTCCGCCATATCGTCCCAATAAGGGTCCGAACCACTATCTGTTTTTTGTCCCTTTACTATTGTGTTTGCTATAACGTCTACATCTAATTCACTTGAAATATGCATTAATGGGTTATAACCATCGCTATATTGTGGATGAACTAAATTTAATACTTTTATTTCATAGCCTTTTGATTTTAAATAACCTGCTGTTCTATCATATAATTCACCTTTTGGATCTGTAAAAATATATGATCCTAAACATTGGTAAGCATTTGGTATTGAGTATGCAGAAGATTTACCAGACCCAGATCCGTCCAACAATTAAAACATTAACATTTCCTCTTTTATCTAAAGGTAAATAATTATCTTCTGCAAGTATTATTCCTTCTTTTTCACTTAATACTTTATATTGCTCTCCATGTTCTGCCCAACCACTTGAACCGTGTTCAATATCTTCATATTCACTTTTTGGTTTTAATTTACGTATTCCTATAATCATTAATATGAAAAATACTATTGTAAATAATAATAAATTTTTCATAAATTTAGCAAAATATAATTTGTTAAACATTTTTCCTAAATTCGTTCCAACTGCAGTTATATTTCCTGAAATATGTAAAATAAATTCGTTTAAGTCAAATCCATTTATTGTTGTTGAATCCACAATTGTTATAGTTACGGGAAGCACAAATACTATGGCTAAAACAAGCCATAGTATTGCAAATTTTCCAAAATATTTTTTACTTTTTTTTATCGCTTTTTCTATCTTATAATTCATATGTATTCACCCTTTTCATATGTAGATTATCTGCCTTCATTTTCATGTAATTTATTCTGATCAGCTTTTCTTTTTATTTTATTATATCTTTCTTCTGTTAGTTGATCAAGAACTGTACCATTTTTATCAATTCTTACGATCTTTCCATTTTCTTCTTTTATTTGGTGATACCCAGCTGTTATAACAATTTCATCTATAATTTCATTTGTTTTTTCAGCTGTTAATACATTAATAATTTTTCCTCTTTCATTAGTGTTTAAAGATATAGACACTATTTTAAACGAATCACCATTTGATTGATTCTTTGACATAATTCAACTTCCTCCCTTATTTGTCATCTCTTATTTCAAACGCGAAATAAGACTTATATGGTTTTAATTTACATTTTCCTTTTACTTCGTTTGTTTTTTCATCAAAATATATCATTGGTTTAACTTCTTCTGCTGTATCTGGATCTATAATTGATATTGGTCTTTTGAAATTTGGTGTATAATTAAATTCTTTATAAATGCTTTCTTCTTCTGAATATAAAGTGTCAAACTTCATAGGAATAGGACTTTTTGAAATTCTAATTTTGTCGTTTTCAACAGTTCCCATATTTATTACAACTTTTTCTCCTGAAAAAGACAATATAACAAGGTTATCTCCTGTTTCTGAAGGATTATCTATAAAAAATGTTTTCTTTTTATTGTTTCCATTTAATTCTTCAGTATAATCTAGTCTTTCAACTGTATATTTTGGATTTTTATCTAAAAATTCTTTTTCAGTTTTATTTACCTGATAAATTACAGTATTAACCCCTTGTGGATCTGTTATACTAAAATGTTTTCCTATAAGGTTTTCCATTTTATTACACCTCATCTCTATATTCCATATATTTTCTTCTGTTTATTACAATCACTGGCATCTATTATACTTTGTTTGCTTTAATTTGTCAATCGATTTATGTTAATTTTATATTCCTCTTGGGTTGTAAGTTGATATTTCTGATAGTTTTGTGTATAGTTTTTTCTCCTCGTTTGATAATTCTTTTGGTACTACTATCATTACTTCTGCAATTAAGTCTCCTCTTCCGCCTTTTCCATCTTTGTAGCCTTTTCCTTGTATACGTACTTTTTCTCCACTTTCTATTCCTTGTGGTATATAAATTGATGTTGCATCATCTATTGTGCTTAGTGTTGCTTTTGTTCCAAGAGCTGCTTCCCATGGTGTTATTTTTAATTCTGTATATATATCAATTCCTTGCAATCTATATTTTTTATTATTTTCAATGTTTACTCCAATTAATAAGTCTCCATTTTTTCCACCATTTATTCCTTTTTTTCCTTGACCTATTAATCTTATTTTCTCATTATTACGAATTCCTGCCGGTACTTTAACATTAAATGTTTTCATTTTTCCATTTGTTGCTTTTAAAGAAATTTTCTTTTCACATCCATAAAAAGTTTCTTCTATTGATAAGTCTATTTTTGTTTCTACATTTTCTCCTTTTACGGGTATTTTCTTGGATTCTTTTTTTACTTTTTTTCCTTCTTTAGTTGCACCAAAAAACATAGTCCAAAAATCACTAAATTTTATATCTACTTTATTTTTGTCATTTTCTTCTTTTTTCTTTTTTCTTCCAACACTACTATTCCACATTCTATCATATTTTTTCTTAGTAGCAGCATTTGAAAGTATTTTATATGCTTCATTTATATCTTTTATTTTTTCTTCCGCAATTCTATCTCCAACATTTAAATCTGGATGATATTTTTTTGCTGCATCCCTATATGCAACCTTTATTTCATGGTTTGTTACCTTACTTGTTTCTAATCCTAATATTTTGTAATAATCTTTAAATTTCATTATTTAACATCCTCCAACAATTGGTGTGGTTATTATATCATACATTATTTTATTTTTGAATATTTATTTCAATTTTTCTATAATTTCAAAAAATTTCATTCCATTAGATGCTTTAAATAACGCAACATCTCCCTTTTTTAATTCTTTGTTTAAAAAAACTTCTGCTTCTTTATTATTTTCGAAATGATAATTTTCCTTTGTATTTACTACATTATTTATATTTTTAGAAAGTCCTCCAACTGTTACTAATACATCAATATTATTTTTATTAAATTCTTCTCCAACTTTTCTATGCAAATCTTCTGCATAACTTCCAAGTTCAAGCATATCACCTAAAACAGCTATCTTTCTTTCTCCTTCAATATCTTTTAAATATTTAAGAGCTGCTTTCATAGAATCGAAACTGGCATTATAAGAGTCATTTATTATTGTTACATTATCTTTTATTTTAGAAATTTCCATTCTTTTTTTAGTAAGTTCAAATTTTTTAATTCCATTTTCAATTTCTTTTTTAGATAATCCTAAAACTCTGCCAACTGTTAATGCACATAAAGCATTGTATACAAAATGTTCTCCTCCAACTGGTACAGTGATTTCATATTTTTCATCATCTGTAATTGCAGTAAATTTACTACTTTGTTCCATTAAGCTTATTTCCTTTGCAATTGATTCGCTACTATTTTCTATTCCATAAGTATGTATTTCATATTTATTTTTATTTTCTTCATACCATTTATGTAATAAATCGTTATCATTATTTATTACAACATTTTTTATATTTTTGGAATTTAATATTTCAAGTTTTGCTTTTAATATATTTTCTCTAGACCCTAAATTTCCTATATGTGATGTTCCAATATTTGTAATAACTGCTATATTAGGTTCTGCAATATTTGTTAAATAGTCAATTTCCCCAAAATGATTCATTCCCATTTCTACTACTAGTGCTTCTTCATCTTTTAACTTCAAAATTGTAAATGGAAGACCTATATGGTTATTCATATTTCCTTCTGTTTTTAAAACTTTGTACTTTTCAGATACTACACTTGCAATTATATCTTTAGTACTTGTTTTTCCGACACTTCCTGTAACAGCTATAACTGGAAAATTCTTTCCATATAAATTTCTTTTAAAATTAGCAATTTTACCTATCGCTTTTATAGTATCATCAACTAATATTATAGAAATCTCTTTATTTTTAATATATTCTTCATCAACTTCTATACCTTGTAAAATACATACCTTTGCTCCATTTTCAATAGCTTTTTTATATAAAGTATTTCCATCAAAGTTTTCACCTTTTATACCAACATAAACATCTCCATTTTGTAAAATTCTTGTATCTTTACAAAAATTTTCACAAATGTCTTTTTTATTACCACAAATTAATTTTCCATTGCAAATATTTAAAATATCTTCTACTGTAATATTTTTCATTAAAAATCACCTCTATAAATTCTATGCTATTATAAAATAAATAAAAGTAATTTACAATATTTTTAAACATAAAAAGATGCAGAATAATCTGCATCTTTTTTAAATTAATATTTCTATTTATTTTCTACACTTCTATTTGCTATTTCAATTGCTTTTGTTACTATATTACCACATGTTTTTGATGGTACGTTTCCCCATCCTCCATCTTTTTGTACTTGTTCATATACACCTAATTCTTTTGCTATTTCTTCTTTTAGATTTTTAGATATTAGTTTGCTATTTCTAGACATTTTGTAATACCTCCTCTTCAAGAAAACAATTATTTAATTCGTTTTCTTAATATTATTATGGACTGTATTATTAATAATTATTTTTTCAATTTTTTACATTGTTAGTGTTCCATTTCCAGTATCTACAATTAGTAATATATCTTCTTCTCTTCCATTTTCTGCATTTATATATACTATATAATTTTTATCGTTTACTTTTCCTTTAAATTCATAACAAAGTATTTCTGTTTGATATTCTGTTGGAATTATTGCTAATTTTTCACTTTCTACTTCTAATTTTTTATTTAATGTTTTTTTAGCTTCTTCCAATGTTATTTTTGGATTTTCAATATTTCTAACATAATGTGAATTTAAGTATCCACTTGTTTCCATTCCCATTATTTGACCATTGTCTAAAGCAATTTTTATTTTTATTAAGTCTGGATAAATTATTACTCCATTTTGTTCATATGCAAAATTTATTGTTAACATTCCGCCTTCTTTTATATAGTAAGTTTCTTTCATATTTTCTATTTCTCTTGAAACTAAAAATTCTTTTGCCTTTGCTACCGCTTCTTCTTCATTCATGCTTTCTGCATTTATATCTCTATTATATGACATATACACAATATGTCCGCCTTTTTTACTAATTGAAATACTCATTTTGTTATCATCTCTACCATCTTGTAAATTCACACTAAAGTCGTAAGTTAGTATTTCTGTATTTTCAGATTCTCCATTTAATGAAATTTCTTTTATATTTTCTGCTCCAACAAAATTTTCTACAACTTTTTTTGCATCTTCTTCAGATACTTCTTCTCCTGTAAGTCCTTTCTTTTCTTTTGAGGTTAAGTGTTCTGAAAATGCTCCATCATATATAAGTCCTGAATATTCATGAAAATTTTCCTCTAAATTGCTAAAACTATCTAAAGAAATATTACTAACTTGTTGAGCAAATGCATTGTTTGTTTTTTGAGTTAATTGTTTCCAACTTATTCTTCCGCTTTCCATATCTGTAGATAATTGTGCTAATGTATTTTCTAGTTCAACACTATAATTATATAATTCATTTAAATTATCTAATTCTTCTTGAGTTAAGCTTTCATTATAAATATTTTTTCTAGATAAACTATAACTATAATCACTTACTTGATTTAAAAATTTTTCTGTTTTTTCAAGCTCATTTGTATTAACAGGTAACTCTGCTAAATAAGCTTGAGCAAGATTTGCCTCTCTCCACACATTTGTAAGAGTTTCTGCTCCATGTTCAGGAGTTGTGGATATTACAGATTTTGCAAGATAAGTTTCCACATTTTGCACATAATTTATTAATTCATATAAAGATTGATTATAATCATTTTCAGAAACTTGAATATATTTTTCATTTTGATAAATTATAAAACCCACCAATAAACTTAAAAGTAAAATTGCAACAATTATTATAATTCTAACAAATTTATTATTAATTGCTTTTTTAATATTATCTTTCATAAAAACACCTACACTTTTTTTATAATATTTTGCATAAATTTTTAAAAAAATATTCCATTTTTTGAATTTTTATTTAATTTATGTTAGAATTTTTTCAAATTATTAGAAAGACAAAATAATAATTAAGATTAAATTTCGCGAAGCAAGTGGGGACCTTTCCGACATTCTTCAAAATTCTTTGAATTTTGTTAGAATGGCGTGAATGGGGAGCTTCGATGAAATTTTAGATTAATTAATTATTTTGGCTTATATGTAGATTATAAGGAGTTTTCAAATGAAAAAAATATTAATATTTTACGCATCTTATGGTGGTGGTCACCTTTCTGCTGCTAATTCTATAAAAGATTATTTAAGCAGTAATTATGAAAAAATAGATGTAGAATTAATAGACTGTATGAAATACATAAATAAACCTATAGAAAAAATTACAACTACTGCATACAACGAAATGGCCAAAAAAGCACCTTGGGCATGGGGAAAAATCTACAGTGATTCTCAAAAAGGTCCTCTTGCTCATATTACAACAAGATCTAATCAAGTTTTTGCAATTAAATTATTACGTTTATTACGAGAAAAAAAGCCAGATTTAATTATTTCTACACATCCATTTGGTAGCCAAATGTGTAGTTATTTAAAAAGAAAAGGCAAAATAACTTCAAAAATTGCAACAATTCTAACAGACTTTGCTCCTCACGACCAATGGCTTGTAGGAAGTGATTATACAGATTATTTTTTTGTTGCACATAATAAAATGAAAGAATATTTAATTTCAAAAAATATTCCTGAGAATAAGATATTTGCAACAGGAATTCCAATTTCTAATAAATTTTTAGAAACTTTTAATACAAGTAAAATATTAAGCTCTTTAGGTTTAAAAGAAAATTTAAAAACAGTTTTGTTTTTTGCTGGCGGAAAATTTGGACTTGGGAAATCTAGAACTTTAGAAATTTTTAACACATTTGTAAATGATTTTAACAATATACAAGTTATTGCAATTTCTGGAAAAAATAAAAAAATGTATGAAGAATTTAATCAAATTGTAAAAATTGCTAATAAAACAAATTTTATAAAAGTATTTGAATTTGTAAACAATGTTCCTGAATTAATGGCTGTTTCAGATGTAGTTATTACAAAACCAGGAGGACTAACAACAACAGAAAGCTTAGTTTCAGGACTTCCAATGATTATTATAAATCCAATACCAGGCCAAGAAGAAGAAAATGCTCAATTTTTAGAACATTCAAACGTTGGAATTTGGCTAAAAAAACAAATGAATATAACAGAAACCATTTCTAACTTTTTATCAGATAATAAGAAATTAAAACAAATGAAAGAAAATACAAAGAAAATTTCAAACAGAAACTCAACAAAAGACATTTGCACAATATTAGAAGCAGGATTAAATTAATCCTGCTTTTACATTTATATATCTTTAACATAAGCATTTTCATTTCCTAATATTTCCTGAAATTCTTTTAAAATTCCATCTGTTAAGTATATTGCTCCACATGGTTTTATTTCTCCATCTTGCAAAATTTGCACTTGAATATTATTTTTATCTCCTGTAAAAAATAGTATTGCTCCTCTTAATTTTGCTTTGGTTTCTTCTGTTGTTCCTGTTATGTTTAATTCCAAAATTTGTTTCTTTTTTACTCCAAAGTCTGTTATTTTATTTGCAATTATTTTTACATCTTCATCTTCTCTTATGCTTAGTCTTCCTTCTACCATTACAACATTTTCTTCTACTAAACTATTACTACTATTTTGATATGCACTTTCAAACAAAATTATTTCTGTAGTCCCATATAAATCTTCCACTGTTATAAATGCCATTAGTTTATTATTTTTTGTGTATTTCTTTTTTATAGATGTTATTATTCCTGCATATTTTACGTTTTGTCCGTCTTTATATGGTAGTTTTATTTCTGGATTGGATATATTTTCTTCAATTTCTTTCATTTTTAATGTATTTATTGTGCTTTGTGCTGCTATTTGTTCTTTTATTTTTTCTAATGGATGACCAGATAGGTAAATACCAAGCATTTCTTTTTCCATTGATAATAATTCTTTTTCTGAAAGCTCTTCTACTTCAATAAAATTATATTTAATTGAATCTAGATTTTCGCTTTCATTTCCTCCTAAATCAAACATTGTAACTTGTCCATCAAAGGCTTTTTTATTTTCACTTTGAATTGTATCTAATATTCCTTCAAAAGATTCCAAAAGTGTATGCCTTGTTTGTTCAAATTCATCAAAGCACCCTGCTTTTATGAAGCTTTCTACACATTTTCTGTTTACACCTAAGTCTTTCGTTCTTTCACAAAAATCTGTAAAGCTTTCATATTTTCCATTCTTTTCTCTTTCTTCTACAATGTTTTCTACAACTGCTATACCAACATTTTTTATGCTTCCTAATCCAAATCTTATTTTTCCATTGTCAACCGTAAATTTAGTAAAACTCTTATTTACATCTGGTTTTAAAATTTCTATTTTTAGCCTTTTACATTCATCTATATATTCTGGTACTTTATCTAAGTTTCCTAGAAAACTGTTTAATGTAGCTGCCATAAATTCTTCTGGATAATATGCTTTTAAATATGCTGTTCTATATGCTACAACTGCATAACATGCTGCATGTGATTTATTAAATGCATATTTTGCAAATTCTGCCATTTCGTCAAATATTTTATTTGCACTTTTTTCATCTATTCCATTTCTTACACAGCCTGGTACTAAAACATTTCCTTCTTCGTCTACTTCTCCATGAATAAATATTTCTCTTTCTTTTGCCATTACATCGAGTTTTTTCTTTCCCATAGCTCTTCTGACTAAATCTGCTCTACCTAGCGAATAACCTGCTAAGTCTCTAACTATTTGCATAACTTGCTCTTGGTATACCATGCATCCATAAGTTACATTTAAAATTGGCTCTAATGCCGGATGTGTATATTCGTTATGACCTGGATTTAGTTTTCCTCTAATATAACGAGGAATTTGGTCCATTGGTCCTGGTCTATATAATGAAACACCTGCTATTAAATCTTCTAAACAGTCTGGTTTCAATTCTTTCATAAAGTTTGTCATACCTTGGCTTTCAAATTGGAATATTCCAGAAGTTTTCCCTTCTTGCCATAATTTATATACCTTTGGGTCTGACATATCTTTATCAAATTCAACATCTATGCCCCTACATTGTTTTACTAAATCCATACAGTCTTTTATAACTGTAAGTGTACGTAGCCCTAAGAAGTCCATCTTCAATAGTCCAAGTTCTTCTAGTGTTGTCATTATATACTGTGTTGAAATTTGCCCATCTCTAACATATAGAGGAACATATGTATCTACTGGGTCTTTTGTAATAACAACTCCACAAGCATGTGTTGAAGCCTGTCTTGGCATTCCTTCTAATGCCATCGCAATATTTAGTAATTTTTTTATATTTTCATCTGTTTCATATAAATTGTTTAATTCTTTATTTTGTTCAAGTGCTTTTTTTATAGTAATATGTAATTCATTTGGTATCATTTTTGCAAGTTTATCACACTCTGCATATGGAAAATCTAGCACTCTACCAACATCTCTTATAACCATTCTCGCAGACATTGTTCCAAATGTAATAATCTGTGAAACATGGTCATGACCATATTTTCTACATACATAATCTATAACATCTTGTCTTCTTTCATAACAAAAGTCAACATCAAAGTCGGGCATGCTTATTCTTTCTGGATTTAGAAATCTTTCAAATAGCAAATTATATCTCATAGGATCTATATCTGTTATTCCAATAGCATATGCCAAAATTGAACCAGCACCTGAACCTCTACCAGGTCCAACAGGAATTCCGTGTGATTTAGCATAATGTATAAAATCCCATACAATTAAATAATAATCTACATATCCCATTTTTTTAATTATTCCAATTTCATATTCTGCTCTTTTCTTAATGTCTTCAGAATAATTTTCGCCATAACGTTCTATTAGTCCATCATCACATAATTTTTTTAGATAATCGTAATGTGTTTCAAATTCTTCTGGAACATCATAGTTAGGCAAAATTGTATTTCCAAATTCAAATTCTACATTACATTCGTTTGCTATTTTTACTGTATTTTCTATCGCTTCAGGAAAATTTTTAAAGTAACCTATCATCTCTTCTGGAGATTTTATATAAAGTTCTTCTGTATCAAACTTCATTCTATCTGTATCGCTCATTCTTTTTCCTGTTTGAATGCAAAGCAAAACTTCGTGATTATATGCATCTTCCTTTTTTAAATAATGAGCATCATTTGTTGCAACTAGTGGAATATCTAGTTTTCTACTTAATTCTATTAGTTTTTGATTTGCTAAAACTTGCTCCTTAATTCCGTTATTTTGAATTTCTAAATAATAATCATCTTTAAAAACATTTTTAAACCACAAAGCTCTTTCTTCTGCCTTTTGCATATCTCCATTCAAAATAGCTTGATTAACACTTCCTGCTAAACAAGCACTAAGACAAATTACTCCCTCGTGGTATTTTTCTATTGTTTCCAAATCTATTCTTGGCTTGTAATAATAGCCTTCTGTAAATCCTATAGAAACCATTTTACTTAAGTTTTTGTAACCTTCGTTATTTTTTGCAAGTAAAATTAAATGATTATATTTATTATCTATTCCCGGTTCCTTTTGAAATCTTGTACGTGGTGCAACATATACTTCACACCCTATAATAGGCTTTACTCCTTCTTTTTTACAAGCTTTATAAAAGTCTATTGCTCCATACATAACCCCGTGGTCTGTTATAGCAATAGAATCCATACCAAGTTCTTTAGCTCTAACTGGTAGGTCTTTTATTCTGTTAGCTCCATCAAGTAAACTAAATTCGCTATGCACATGCAAATGTACAAAATTAGACATCCTTAAATCTCCTCCATTTTTAAGAATTATATCAAATTGTATAAATATTTTCAATTAAAATAATATAGCAAATAGAATATTTTAAAAAATTTGACATATAATAAAATTGATGTTACAATAACATTAGCTAGCAAGTCATAGGAAGTCACGATGGTTTGCACGAGATATGTACCCGCATATCTCTTTTTTATATTATAGAAAAAGAGCGGTACCCAGCCGCTCTCAAAGATTATTCTTTATCTTTTTGGTTTTCATCGTTATTAAAACTTAAAAGAAGTAAAACGATTAATCTCCAAATTAATTCAAATGAAGTCACGATGTTGCACCCCCTTTCTAAAAGTTTTCCTTTTGAAAGGATTGCTACATTATACTTTATAATTTGATTTATTTCAATAGAATTCCAATTATTCCAAATATAATAAACAAAATTCCTGATATTTTTTTCATTAATTCTTCTGGTATTTTTTTGCTTATAATTTTACCTAATATTATAGCAAGTAAATCACTTAAAACCATTCCCATTATTGCTCCAATGACTAATGGTATTTTATATTTTGCATATTGTATTCCAAGTCCTATTGCAGCTAGAAATGTTTTATCTCCTAATTCTCCTACTGCAATACTAATTGCAATTATTAGTATGTAGTTTAGTTTTATATTTGCCAATTTACTTAATAAACCTGTTTTATTTTCATCACTTTCTTCTTTTTCTTTATTAAATAGAAATATCAATCCAAAAATAATAAATATTATATTTGTAGCAAAATCTAAAATTAATTTTACATTTTCATTATTTATTGCTCCTATATAACTACCAAATAAAATTGCTAAACCATGGCTAAAAAATGTACCTAAAGCAACACCTAATAAAATAGTTACTATTTTTTGTTTTCCTGAAAAACTCATTACTAAAATTTGTGTTTTGTCCCCTAATTCTGAAACAAAAATCATAAAAAATGCAATAAGCATTGGGTATATATTTTCCATATACAACCTCCGTTATTGCATTTATATTATAATAATTGTTTAATTATTCTTACTTATTTTATTTGTGTTCTTTTTGTGAATTGTTTGTAATTTGTTTTTGTTTTTATTGAAATTTTTTCTTACGCGTGATAGTATTTCCGTATGTATTAATTTTATATTTTAAGGAGGTTTTTTTCGTGATTACTGTTAAAAATGTTTGCAAAAAATACGGCAGTTTTGTTGCAGTTGATAATATTTCTTTTGAAATAAATGATGGCGAAATTATAGGTCTTTTAGGTCCTAATGGTGCTGGTAAATCTACTACAATGAATATGCTTACTGGTTTTATTGAACCTACAAGTGGCGAAATTTTAATTAATGGGTTTAATATTTCTAAAAAAAGTAAAAAGGCTAAAGCTAATATTGGATACATGCCTGAAAATGTACCACTTTATAAGGATTTAACTGTTAAAGAATTTATAAACTATATGGCAGAGCTTAAATATGTTAAAGGAAAAGACAAAAAAAATATGGTTTCCGATATTATGGCTAAAACTAATTTAACAGATGTACAAAACAAATTAATTAAGAATTTGTCTCGTGGTTATAAGCAAAGAGTTAGCATGGCTGGTGCTTTGGTTGGTAACCCTAAGATTTTAATCTTAGATGAACCTACTGTTGGTTTAGATCCTAAACAAATTACAGAAATAAGAGATTTAATAAAATCCTTAGCAAAGGATCATACAATTATTATTAGTTCACATATTTTATCTGAAATTTCTCAGATGTGCGAAAAAGTAATTATTTTAAATAAAGGTAAATTAATTGCCATAGATACACCAGAAAATTTGGAAAATAAAGTTTCTAAAAATAATGTTATTTTAGTTACTGTTGAGGATTCTGAAAATAAAATAAAAAATGTTGTAAAAGAAATTCCTGAAATTACAGAAATAAAATTAATTAAGAAAAATGATGATAACACTATACAATATTCTTTAACGGAA
>USJU01000022.1 GCA_900555085.1 uncultured Clostridium sp. | reverse complement strand
TTGATATTTTTGTTTTTTATATTTTTTTAAATCCTCAACTAGCATTTCAAATTTGTTATTATAAGGGCTTATTGTTTTTGCTTCTACAGATGCAATTTCATCTACTGTAAAATTCTTTACAGTCTGATCCAATGAAGTAAATAGCACTTTCTTTACTGAGTCTAGCTTACTTTCGATTGTTTTTCTACTCCACACAATGTCAGTCTGTCCCGGCAAAACGTAACCTTTTTCTAAACGATTGCTCATGCTGTCTCTAAATTCCGTCTCAACAGCTTTCATCTGCTCATCAACTCTTTTTGGCTCGTCTATAAAGAACGCCGCATCTTTTAAATAGTCAATAAAGCTTACCATTCCATCATAGAAATAGTTTACATAACTATCAAATGACATTCCATTTTCATTTATTTCTTCATTATCTATAAATTCTTTTATTATAACTTCAAGTCTATGCGCTTCTTCTGTTTTAAATTGTTTTCTAAGTGCTTCAGAATTTTTCTTTAAGTCTTTTTTTATTTTATCAATTCCGGCTCTTATTTCTTCTTTTGTTAATACATATACTTGTGATGTGAATTTTGTATGTGGATGTATTGTTCCTGGTTTAGCAAGAACTTGACCTCTTTCAACGTCTTTTCTTTCAATTCCTCTTAATAGAACACCAATGTTGTCTCCAGCTTCTGCTTGGTCTAATAATTTTCTGAACATTTCTACACCAGTAACAACTGTTTTTCTTTTTTCTGTTGAAAGTCCAACGATTTCAACTTCGTCTTGAACTTTTACAACTCCTCTTTCTACTCTACCTGTAACAACTGTACCTCTACCTGTGATAGTGAATACGTCTTCGATAGGCATTAAGAATGGTTGATCTACTGGTCTTTCTGGTGTTGGTATATAACTATCAACAGCAGCCATTAATTCTTTCATTGGAGCATATACTTCGTCATCTGGATTTGTAGATGTACTTTCTAATACTTTTAATGAAGAACCTTTTATAATTGGAATTTCGTCTCCTGGGAAACCATATTCTGATAATAAGTCTCTAACTTCCATTTCAACTAATTCTAATAATTCTGGATCGTCTACCATATCACATTTGTTTAAATATACAACTATATATTTAACACCAACTTGTCTAGCAAGTAGGATGTGCTCTCTTGTTTGAGGCATAGGACCATCTGCAGCAGAAACTACTAAGATAGCTCCGTCCATTTGAGCAGCACCAGTAATCATGTTTTTAACGTAGTCAGCATGTCCTGGGCAGTCAACGTGTGCATAGTGTCTATTTTCTGTTTCATATTCAACGTGTGCTGTGTTGATTGTGATTCCTCTTGCTTTTTCTTCTGGAGCACCGTCAATTTGATCGTAAGCTTCGTATTGAGCTTTTCCTAATAATGATAAATATTTTGTAATAGCAGCTGTTGTTGTTGTTTTACCGTGGTCAACATGTCCTATAGTACCAATGTTAACGTGGGGTTTAGTTCTTTCAAATTTTTCCTTTGCCATTTGAAATTCCTCCTTAATTTTTATTATTTTTTATTATTTTAAATACTAGTTTGCATTTTATAACATTTATTATAAAAAAGCAAGCTTTTTTTGTATTTTCTTTTACGGGCACGGCATTTCGTGCCCGTGCAAAATTTATTTTTCTTCCAATTCTTTTGCAATTTCTGTTACATGCATACTTAAATTACTTGATATATGTGAAATATCATCCACTATACTTCCAGTAATTTTTTGTTTTGCTTGTAATCTACTTGCATCTGAATTATAAAAATCTTTAGTGTTATATTTTAAACTTTCTATAAATAAATTTCTTTGTTTTTTCATTATAAAATAAACACCTCTATTATTATTTAACTAGTCTTTTTTAGCTCTTGATGCAACAATTTGCTCATGAACTGATTTTGGAACTTCTTCATAATGAGATGGTTCCATTGAGTATGTTCCTCTACCTTGTGTTTTAGAACGTAAGTCTGTTGCATATCCAAACATTTCTGAAAGTGGAATAAATGCATGTATTTCTTGCATTCCATCTTTACCTTCCATTCCTTCCATTCTACCACGTCTAGAGTTTACATCACCTATAACATCTCCCATGTATTCTTCTGGAACTGTTATATCAACTTTCATTATAGGTTCTAGTATAACTGATTTAGCTTGTTTACATCCTTCTTTGAATGCCATAGATGCAGCTATTTTGAACGCCATTTCTGAAGAGTCAACTTCATGGTATGAACCATCAACTAATGAAACTTTGAAGTCTATAACTGGGTATCCAGCTAGAACACCAGTTTCTGCAGCTTCTCTCATTCCTTGTTCAATTGGCTTAATATATTCTTTTGGAACAGCTCCTCCAACGATTTTGCTTTCGAATTCTATTCCTTTACCTGGTTCTAATGGTTCCATTTCAAACCAAACATCACCATATTGTCCTTTACCACCAGATTGACGAATGAATTTACCTTGAACTTTAACTGCATTTCTAATTGTTTCTTTGTAAGCAACTTGTGGTTTACCTACATTACATTCAACTTTAAATTCTCTTTTTAATCTATCGATAATAATATCTAAGTGTAATTCACCCATACCTGCAATAATTGTTTGACCTGTTTCTTGGTTTGTGTAAGCTTTGAATGTTGGGTCTTCTTCTGCAAGTTTTGTTAGGGCTATACCCATTTTTTCTTGAGCTGCTTTATCTTTTGGTTCAATTGCTATATCGATAACTGGTTCAGGGAATTCCATAGATTCTAGAATAATTGGATGATCTGGATCACATAAAGTATTTCCAGTTGTAACATCTTTCATTCCTACTGCTGCAGCTATATCTCCAGCATATACTTTATCTATATCTTCTCTGTGATTTGAGTGCATTTGAAGAATTCTTCCAATTCTTTCTTTTTTATCTTTACTTGAGTTTAATACTGTAGAACCTGATTCTAAAGTTCCTGAATAAACTCTAAAGAAACATAATTTTCCAACAAATGGGTCTGTAGCAATTTTAAATGCTAATGCTGCAAATGGTTCAGAATCTGAAGTTTTAGCTTCTATTTCTTCTCCATCCATTGTTGTTCCTTTTATGTGTGCAATATCTAATGGTGATGGCATATAATCAACAATTGCGTCTAATAATTCTTGAACACCTTTGTTTTTATATGAAGAACCACATGTTACTGGAACTATTGCGTTTGCTATTGTACCAGCTCTTAAACCTTTTTTGATTTCTTCGTCTGTTAGTTCTTCACCATCTAAATATTTCATCATTAATTCTTCGTCTTGTTCTGCAACTGCTTCTATCATTTCGCTTCTGAATTTTTCAGCATCTGCTCTCATATCTTCTGGAATTTCTGTTTCTTCAACTTCTTTTCCTAAATCATCTTTGTGTATGAAAGCTTTCATTTTTATTAAATCTACAATTCCTTTGAATTGATCTTCTGCTCCGATTGGTAATTGGATTGGTACAGCATTTGCTTTTAATCTATTTTTTAATTGATCAACACAAAGCATAAAGTTTGCACCTGTTATATCCATTTTGTTTACATATACCATTCTTGGAACACTGTATTTATCAGCTTGTCTCCAAACTGTTTCTGTTTGTGGTTGAACTCCACCTTTAGCAGCTAAAACTGTAACAGCTCCATCAAGAACTTTTAAAGATCTTTGAACTTCAACTGTAAAGTCAACGTGTCCTGGAGTATCGATAATATTAATTCTATTATTATTCCAGAAACATGTTGTACAAGCAGATGTAATTGTAATACCTCTTTCTTGTTCTTGAGCCATCCAGTCCATTGTAGCAGCACCTTCGTGAACTTCACCTATTTTATGTGTTTTTCCTGTATAGAATAATATTCTCTCTGTTGTTGTTGTTTTACCAGCATCAATGTGAGCCATTATTCCTATATTTCTTGTTCTTTCTAGTGGGTATGCTCTTCCTGCCATTTATTTTCCTCCCCTCAATGTTACATACATTGTTAATTTTAAATTTTTATAAAAAGTGATAAGATGTGCATTTTTATGAATTAATAAGGACGAAGTAGTACGTTGGTACATCGAGGTCTTATTAATAAAATAAAAATGTGCAGATTATTGGTTTTTATAAAAATTTTACCATTTATAATGAGCAAAAGCCTTATTAGCTTCAGCCATTCTATGAGTATCTTCTTTCTTTTTGAAAGCTCCACCGTTTCCGTTTGTAGCATCTATTATTTCTCCGGCTAATTTTTCAGCCATTGTTTTTTCATGTCTGTTTCTTGCGTAGCTTACTAGCCATCTTAAACCTAAAGTTTGTCTTCTTTCTGGTCTAATTTCTAATGGAACTTGGTATGTAGCTCCACCAACTCTTCTAGCTTTTACTTCAAGAACTGGCATTATATTTTCTAATGCTGCTTCAAAAACTTCTAATGGATCTTTTTGTTCTTTTTCTTTTATGATATCAAATGCATCATAAACTATTTTTTGAGCAACAGATTTTTTACCATCTAACATAATGTTGTTTACTAATTTTGTAACAACTTTGCTATTGTACATTGGATCTGGTAAAACATCTCTTTTTGCTATATTTCCTCTTCTTGGCACTATTCTTCACTCCTTTTCTAGATGTTTGAGATTAGATTTTCAAATTTATTTTTCTACTTTTCATTCTCTTTCATCTTAATTTTTTTGACATTTATAAAAATGTCTAAAGTTACTCTGGAAAGTTTTTAAATATTCTTTCCCGTATAGTGCTCTATTAATCTATTAAAAATTTAAGTACCATACTTAATTAAAACAGAATAACAAGCACTAATTTTTAGCCTTACGTCAAAGCTTAAAATTGAGTAAATTAGGTATAATGTACATTTTTATGAATTAATTAGGATGAAGGCGTACTTATTGTACGTCGAAGTCTAATTAATAAAACAAAAATGTGCAGGATGCCTGATTTAATCGATTTTACTATTTTTTAGGACGTTTAGCTCCATACTTAGAACGCGCTTGCATTCTATCTTTAACACCTGCTGTATCTAATGTTCCTCTTATAATGTGGTATCTAACACCTGGAAGGTCTTTTACTCTTCCACCTCTAATTAAAACAACACTATGTTCTTGTAGGTTATGTCCTATACCTGGTATATAAGATGTTACTTCGTAACCATTAGAAAGTCTAACTCTGGCAACTTTTCTCAAAGCTGAGTTTGGCTTTTTAGGTGTTACAGTTTTTACAACTGTACAAACTCCTCTTTTTTGTGGTGCTCTATGGTTTGTTAATCTCTTGTTTTTAGAGTTATAACCATGTTGTAGAGCTGGTGAGTTTGATTTTGCTTTTGAAGTTTGTCTTCCTTTTCTTACTAATTGATTAATTGTTGGCACTTAAATTTCACCTCCTATAAAATAATATAAACCGTTACGGATGTATAGTTTTACACATTTTACCATAACGGTTTATATTTTATCATTTTTAGTTAATTATGTCAATGCTTTTCATTATATATTTCATCTATTTTTCAATTTCGTTTTCTTTGAATTCTTCATGATTTTCAGCTATTTTTTTGCTTGCATTTGTTTCTATATGATTATCTTTGTTATCAATTTTATCCACAAAGTACGTTCTAACAGGAATATTTTCTTTTGCAATTATCTGCATTCTATCAATCATTTCTGTTAAATTTGTTTCTTTTGTTTCTGTATCTTCTTTTTTTGCTCCAAGTGCAATTCTTTCTGGTAATGGTTTTATATGATTTTTTATATTATAGAAAATATTTCTTATTTTTTTAATTATTTTAAGATTTTTAATTTTATTTATAATCATTTCTACATCAATCTTCTTTACTTTTTTATTTTTTACAGATATAGTATCTGTTTTTAAATGTATATTTTTATAATCTCTTGACATATCATTTGAAATTTTACTACTAATTGTTTTATATTTAGCTGAATTAGTATCTTCTTTGTTATTATTTGCTGTATCTTTGTTATTACTTTCTTTTTTATTATCATTTTTTTCTTCTATTTTATTATTAGCAATAAATAAGCTCATCATTTTATTTATTCCATCTTTTTCAATATCTATATTATTATAAAAATTTATTTTTTTATCTAATCTTTTTCTTTCATCTTTTAAATTTTTAATAATCTCCGGCATTTTATTTTTTCGTATAATAGCCTTCTCATTTTCTTCTTTAGCAGCCTTATATACTAAACTATTTTCATCTCTATTTTTCAATAAAGCATTATTATTTGCTATAATTTTTCTTACTCTTTTGTTTAAATCCCTCGCCTTTTGAATTTTTCTATCCAATCTTTCGCTTTCTTTATTCAACTTTTCTCGTAAATTTTCCAATTCATTATTTAATTCTTTTTTTAATTTTTCTTTCTTTTTGTTTCTAATTATTTTCAATTTTTCTATATTTTCTTTTCTTTCTTCTATATCTGTTGTTTCATCTAATATTTGTAAAATTTCGCCTTCTTTACTATTTTCATATATTTTTTCTTTTTTATTAAAATTTTGGCTAGCTGCTCTTTTGTCATTCCATTCAACAACATTTGGCATTTTATCTAATTTATTTAATTCTTCAATAATTTTTTGGATTTTATTTAAAAATTTTTCTTCCATAATACTCTCCTTTTTATTAAATCTCAATCAAACAAATCAATTATATCATATTTACATAATTTTGGCAAATTTTTATTTTTTCTAAAGCTCTATCTCCAAGTTTCTCATATCTTTTTTTCTTGTCTTTTATTTTTTTATCTAATTCTGGTATTATTCCAAAATTTGCATTCATTGGCTGGAATTTATCATTAGGAGTTGAAATATATTTTGCTAAAGCTCCTATTACTGTTTCTCTAGGAAATATTGTTTTTTCACATTTATTTATTTTTGCTACAGCATTCAAACTTGCTACCAATCCTGATGATATAGATTCTACATATCCTTCTACCCCCGTTATTTGTCCTGCAAAAAATATGTTATTATTGCTTTTTAAATTATATGTTTCATCAAGTAATTCACTTGAATTTATATATGTATTTCTATGCATTACACCATATTTAATAAAATCTGCATTTTTAAGTCCAGGTATTAAACTGAATACTTTTTTTTGTTCTCCAAATTTTAAATTAGTTTGAAAACCAACTATATTATAAATACTTGCACTTCTATCATCTTGTCTTAATTGAACAATTGCATATGGTCTTTTAGCATATCTAGGATCATCAAATCCTACCGGTTTTAGTGGACCATATCTCAATGTATCTTTTCCTCTTTTAGCCATTATTTCTATTGGCATACAGCCTTCAAATATTTCTCTTTTTTCAAAGTTATGAAGTTCTACCACTTCAGCATTTACTAATTCATTATAGAATTTTTCATATTCATCTTTATTCATTGGAAGATTAATATAACTTTTTTCTTGATTTTCTATTCGTTTTTTCCATTCTTCTATGCTTTCATCTTTCTTTTTTTCCTGCTCATATCTATTTCCATAAAAAGCTATATTGAAATCTATACTTTCCTTTGAAACAATAGGTGCTGCTGCATCGTAAAAATATAATTTTTCATTTCCTGTTATTTTAGATATTTTTTTTGCAAGTTTATCAGAAGTTAATGGTCCTGTCGCTATAATAACTGTTTCATTATTATCTATCATCTTTTGCAATAGCTCTTCATCTATCTCTTTATTTATTATTTCTATAAAACTATTCTTCTCAAGTTCTTCTGTTACTCTTTTAGAAAATTTTTCTCTATCTACAGCAAGAGCTTGTCCTGCGGGAACAGCAGTTTCATCCGCTATTCTTATTAAGAGTGAATCTAATATTCTAAGTTCTTCTTTTAAAACACCACAAGCATTTGTATGTAAATTAGACTTAAATGAATTACTGCATACAATTTCTGCTAAATTTTCATTTGAATGAGCTGGTGAAAATTTTGTTGGTTTCATTTCATATAATTTTACTTTTATATTTCTTTTAGCAATTTGGTATGCCGCTTCTGCTCCAGCTAAGCCTCCTCCAATTACATTTATATATTTTTCCATAAACACTCCTATTCAAATAATCTTATTATCTCGTCTTTGCTTAATTTATTTATAAATGTTGTTTCCGTATTTAAAACATTATCTATTAATTTTGATTTTTTTTCTTGTAACTCATATATTTTTTCTTCTATTGAATTTTTTGTTATTAGTTTATATACTTGCACATTATTTTTTTGACCTATTCTATATGCTCTATCTGTTGCTTGATTTTCCGCAGAGATATTCCACCATGGATCATAATGTATTACCATGTCTGCCCCTGTTAAGTTAAGTCCTGTTCCTCCTGCCTTTAGAGATATTAAAAATACTTTAACATTTTCATTTTGGTTGAAATCTTCTACTAGTTCTACTCTTTCATTTACATTTGTTTTTCCTGTTAGTTTGTAGTAATTTATATCTTCTTTTAATAGTTCTTTTTCTATTATATCAAACATAGATGTATAACCTGAAAATAATAATATTTTGTGTCCTGCTTCTATACCGTCTTTTATTATTTCTATACATTGTTTTAATTTGCTACTATCTTGATTGTAATCTTCTAAAAACAAACTTGGATGGCAACAAATTTGTCTTAGTCTTGTAAGTAATGCTAATATTTTTATGTGTGATTTTTCTACACCATTTATTTCTATTTCTTGCATTGCTTCTTGCTTTGCTTTTGCTAAATAGCTTAAATAAATTTTTTGTTGTTCATCTTCCATTTCATTGTTTAATATTGTTATTGTTTTTTCTGGCAATTCTGTTAAAACTTCTTTTTTTGTTCTTCTTAAAATAAATGGTTCTATAAGCATTTTTAATTTTTTCATTGAATACATATCATTGTCTTTTACTATTGGAACTTCATATAATTGTTTAAATTTTTTATACTTAAATAAATAACCTGGCATAATATAATCAAAAATTGACCATAGCTCTGCTAAAGAATTTTCTATTGGTGTTCCTGTTAATGCATATCTTGTTTCTGCTTTTATACTTTTTAGAGCTTTAGCATTTTGCGTATTACTGTTTTTAATATATTGCGCTTCATCTGCTATTGCATATTTGAAGGTTATATCTTCTTTTTCATATAATTCTAAATCTCTTTTTAATAAATCGTAAGATGTTATTATTAAATCATATTTTTTTATATCTTTTATCTTTTTCTTTCTTTGCTCTAGGCTTCCGTTTATAACAATAGTTTCTAATGTAGGTGCAAATTTTTGAATTTCGTTCTTCCAATTTAGGGTTAGTGAACTCGGTGCAATTACTATTGATGGTAATTTTTCTTTTTGTTCTTCTTTATATTTTAAAATTAGAGTTATTACTTGTATTGTTTTTCCAAGTCCCATATCATCTGCTAATATTCCACCTAATTCATATTTTTCAAGCATTTGTAACCATTGAAATCCATTTTTTTGATATTCTCTTAAATCACCTTTTAAACTTTTAGGTAATGTAAGTGTTGTATTTTCTTTTTCTTTTGATGTATCTTTTATAAAATCTACATAGCTTTCTTCTTTTTTTATTTTGCTTTTATCTAAATTATTTAGAATTTTTTCCATATACATACTTCTATATATAGGTAAAGATATTGTTCCGTTTTCTATATCTTCATATGAAATTCCTAATCCAGATTCTAAGTTATTTAAGAATTCAATATTTTCATTTGATTCTAAATCTATAAAACTCCCATCTTTTAATCTATAATATTTCTTTTTTAAAGCATATCTTTGTAAAATTTCTTTTATTTCATTTTTATCATAATTTATATTTTCTAAGTTTATAACTAGTAAATTATTTTCTATTTTTACACCTATGTTGCCTATTTTGGGTTCTTTAATTTTTTTAGATTTAAAATTATCTGTAACCATTACTTCAAATTTTTGCATATACAATTCTATATCTTCTGTTAAAAAATTATATATTGCTTCATCTGAAACAAGGATAAATCTTTTATTTTGTCCATCTAACATAAATCCTGTTTTTCGTAATTGATTTAGGCATTCTGTTTCTTTTATGGCATTACGTGCAATTTTCAAATTTTTATTTTCATCTATAGGGTTGAATTCTGTATCTCCGTAGCAAAATTTTAATTCTGCTGTAATATAATTACTCTCATTATAATCTAAAAATATTTTTATTCCTAATTCTTCGGGTATATATTCTTTTATTTCTTCTTTATCTATATTTATAACTAAATTATCTTTAATTTTTGGTTCAATTAATGCAAAAAAATCTGGCAACTGTCTTGTGTTAAATTTTATCTCATCTATATAATTTTTCTTATATATTTCTAATAACTTAAATGTTGTATTTTTTATATTTTTCTTTGCTCTATAAATAAATTCATCCATTATTATATATGTATATTTTTTTCCATCTATAATAATATAATTGTAATTTTCTAAATTATGTGTTAATTCTAATTCATTTTTAGCATTTTTATTTAAGTAAAATTCAATGTTTGGATTACTAGGTATTAAAGTTACTTTTTTAACATTTGCATCTTTTTCAATTTCTATTTTTCTACCTTTTAATATCTCAAATAGTTCATCTAATCCCTCTTCGTCTAATAAAATACTACTTTCACTTAATTTTTTACCATAGTATCTAAAATTTGTATTTTCTGTATTATTTACATAGTTTATTATTTTGGCATATTTAATAATAAAGCTTAATATTTTTTGGCTATTTTTATCAAAATTTTCTACATTATGAACAAATTCCAACTTATTAGAATAAATAAAGCTCTCATTATTAATTACTCTATTATAAAATTCCTTTAGGTTTTTTATTTTATAAAAGTTATCCTTACCCAATTTAAATTCAACATTTAAAGTATTATAAACTTTATCATAAAATAATTTTGGAATAATTTTTATATTATTATAATCTAAGTTTTCTACAGCAATATTTCTATCACTTTTTTCCAACTCATCTTTATAAAATTCATTTAAAACTTGTTTAAAACTTCTATAACTTTCTAAATTTTCCACTTTTCTCTCCCCTGTTTCCTAGCAATCTATTATACAATACTTTTGCTTTAAATACAAGGGAGATTTTGGGATTTTTTATTCTATATAAATTATAAAAATCTGAAAATTAGTTAAAAATCAATATTTCGAATGTGATTGAAGTCGAGTGTATAGCTTCTTATTAAATTTATTTTTTAATTATATTTTTTATTTCTTTATAGATTTTTTCTTCTACGTTTTCTATATCTATTTTTCTTGCGTTTTGTCCCATTTGTTTCATTTTATTTTTGTCTGATATTATATTGTTTATTTTTTCGTTTAGTATTTTTTCGTTTAAATCTTTTTCTAGTATTTTGTCTGCTGCTTTTTGTTTTACTAATACATTTGCATTAAATTCTTGGTGGTTTTCTGCTGCTATTGCTAGTGGTATAAATATTGCTGGTTTTCCTACTTTTGCTATTTCTGTTATTGTCATTGCTCCGCTTCTAGCTACTACTAAATCGCAACAGTTTATTACTTCTTCCATATTGTATATATATGGAATTATTTTTACGTCTTCAATATTATTTATATTAATATTTTCTTTTTCTAATTCTTCTTTTATTTTGTCATATTGTTTTGGTCCTGGTGCCCACATTATTTGATAATTACTATTCATTTTGTTTTTTATTATGTTTATTAAAGTTTTGTTTATTATTTGAGCTCCTTGACTTCCTCCAAATACCAAAACTAGCGGCTTATTACTTTTAAAGCCTAATTTTACTTTTATTTCTGTTTTTTGTACTTCTGTTAATTTTAAGTCTTTTACTTTTGTTGGAGTTCCTGTTACAACTACTTTTTTTGCTTTAGGAAGTCTTAATTTTGCATCTTCAAATCCTGTTAAAACTAAATCTACTTTTTTTGATAATAATTTTATTGTAACTCCTGGAAATGCATTACTTTCATGTAAAACTGTTGGTATTTTTTCCTTAGTTGCAGCTGTAAATACAGGTCCACATATGTAACCGCCTGTTCCTATTACTAAGTCTGGATTATATTTTTTTACCAATTTTTTTGCTTCTCTAAATCCTTTTAATGTTTTTATTCCCTTTCTTACATTTGCAATAGATATTTCTCTTGAAATACCATATACTTCTATTGTTTCTAATTTATAACCTGCTCTTGGAACTAAATCGTTTTCTAATCCTCTTGGTGTTCCAACAAATGTAATTTCAGCATCTTTATTTTCTTGTTTTATTTTATTTGCTATCGCTATTGCAGGATTTATATGTCCTCCTGTTCCTGCTGCAGCTACTAATACTTTCAATTATTTTTCCTCCTGTTTTATATTTTGTTTCCCGCTCGTGATATGTTTAAGAGTACACCGTACACTACATAATAAAATTAAAAGTGATGTTCCTCCATAACTAAAGAATGGTAGAGCCATTCCTGTTACTGGCATTGATGATGTAACAACTGCTATATTTATTATTGCTTGAAGTCCTATTAAAGATGTAATTCCAACTGCTACCAAACTTCCAAAGGTATCTGGAGCTTTCATTGCTATTACTACACCTCTCCAAATAAATATTGCAAATAATGCAATTACTATAAGACATCCTACAAATCCTAGTTCTTCTGCTACAACTGCAAATATGAAGTCATTATGAGGTTCTGATATGTATAAATATTTCTGTTTACTTTCTCCTAAACCAACTCCAAATAATCCTCCTGAACCTATTGCATATAAACTCTGTATAATTTGCCAACCGCTACCTTGTGCATCTTGCCAAGGATCTAAAAATGATGTTATTCTTGCAAGTCTGAATCCACCTTTACCTGTTGCTTTTGCAAGAGCAAACATTGCACTAATCATTCCACCTCCTGCAAGAATTCCACATGTTAAGAAGTATCTTAATTTGCATCCTACAACAAGCATCATTATACCTACTACTGCTATTATTACTATTGAAGCACTTAGGTGATCTTGTACAATGAATAATATTCCAATTGGTATTGCAAGTGGAAGTAAAGGTTTTATAAATCCATCCCATATTCCTTTTAAATTTCTTTTGTTTTCCGCTAAATATGCTGCGTAAAAAATTATTAATCCTATTTTTGCAACTTCTGAAGGTTGAAATTGAATTCCTATTGATACCCATCTTTTAGCACCATTAACCGACTTTCCTATTCCTGGCACTAAAACAAGTAATAGTAATACAACTGAGCCCCAGTAGGCTACTTTCCAAAATTTTTTATATTTTCTATAATCAATTTTAGATATAAAAAACATTGCTACAATTCCAACAAATGCAAAAAGTCCTTGTTTTCTAAAATATACATAGCTATCATCTCCGGTTTCTGCTAATGCTGATGGAGAACTTGCTGAAAGTACCATTATAAGGCCTAAACCTAACAATAATAGCACTGTTACGCATAAAATAAAATCAAATGAATTTTTACCGAAATTTTAGTTTATTATTTACAGGTTTTGCCATTAAACCATTTTTCCTTTCCTAAACTATTAATATTCCTACAATACATAATAATAATGTTATTATGCTAAATACTGACACAACTTTGTTTTCTCTCCATCCTGATAATTCAAAATGATGATGTAATGGTGCCATTTTAAACATTCTATGCCCTGTTTTTTTGAAATATACAACTTGTAATATAACAGATAATGTTTCTAATACTGGAATTAAAGCTATTACAAGTAATAATAAAGGCATTTTTATATATAAACTTATACTTGCTATTATTCCACCTAAAAGTAATGAGCCTGTATCTCCCATAAATACTTTTGCTGGGTTTAAGTTAAATATCAAAAAGGCTAAATTTGCACCACATACTATGCTTCCAAATATAATTACTTCTGTTATTCCAAGTTTTGAAGCTATTACTACTAAGCATGTTATTATTATTGTTGTAACACTTGTTGATAATCCATCTACACCATCTGTTAAATTAACAGCATTTGTAGTTCCAAGCATTACAAACATTGCAAAAATTATGTACAAAGATCTAGGTATTCTTACATATATTTTTAAAATTGGTATATATGTTTCTGTTCCTACATGTAAAACATTTTTTAAATATAATATGTATATTACAGATATTACAAGTAATCCTAACATTTTGTATGCTGGTTTTAATCCTTCTGTATCATGCATTACGAGTTTTCTAAAGTCATCTATAAATCCTATTAATCCAAATCCTCCTGCAACTAATAGTAATGGTATAATTCTTCTTGCTGTAACAATATCACCACTTTTGTAATAATGGTAAGATGTAAATATTGTTACAATTGTTATTCCTAAAAGTATAATTATTCCACCCATTGTTGGTGTTCCTTGTTTTTTTAAGTGACTTTTTGGTCCATCTGTTCTTTCTATTTGACCTACTTTTAATTTAGTTAATATTGGTATTATTATTAATGCTAATATTACAGTTATTACAAACGTACAAAATAGCATTTCTATTTGAAAATTCAAATTATATCACCCTTTATCCTATTATATCGTTAACTATTTTTCTTTCATCAAATGGATATTTAACTCCATTTATTTCTTGATATGGTTCGTGTCCTTTTCCTGCAAGAACTATTATGTCTGTTTTTCCAGCCATATTTATAGCTGTTTTTATTGCTTCTATTCTATCTACAACAACTTCATATTTACCATTTGTTTTTTTCATTCCGCTTTCTATTTCTTCTACTATTAATTCTGGTTTTTCTGTACGTGGATTATCTGAAGTTATTATTGTATAGTCTGCAATTCTTCCAGATATTTCTCCCATTATTGCTCTTTTAGAAGTATCTCTATCTCCACCACATCCGAAAACTGAAATTACCTTTCCTCGTGTATAAGATTTAACTGCAGATAATATGTTTTCCAAACTTTCTGGTGAATGAGCATAATCTATCATTATTGTTAAACCTTTTTTATTAGGTACTAGCTCGCTTCTTCCTGGTACTTTTATTTCTAATAAAGCTTCTTTTATATTCTCTGATGAGCATCCTAATTTTAAAGCTATAGAAATTGCAGCAAGTGCATTATAAACAGTAAATCTTCCTGGTATATCTACTTTTACTCTTTCATTTCTATCTGTTAATTTTACTTTAAAATCTACATAAGAATTTGTTATAGTTATATCTTTTGCAAGTAAATTACATGAATTATCTATTCCATATGTAGCAAATTCACAAGGGATTATTTTCTTTAATTTTTCTCCATATAAATCATCTACATTTATAAATGCTGTTTTGCACATATCAAATAATTTACATTTAGATTTAAAATAGTCTTCCATATCTGGATGTTCATGTTCACTTATATGGTCTTCTGAGAAGTTTGTGAATACTCCTATATCAAAATCACATCCATATACTCTATCCAACTTTAAGCTTTGTGAAGAAACTTCCATAACTGCTACTTGACATTTTTCTTCAACCATTCTTGCAAATAATTTTTGTAATTCTATACTTTCTGGTGTTGTCCTACTGCTATCTCCAAGGCATACTTCACCTATGTAATTTGCTATTGTTCCTATTAATCCTACTTTATAACCTTGTTTTTCTAATATCTCTTTTACCATAAAAGTTGTTGTTGTTTTTCCTTTTGTTCCAGTAACTCCAACTAATCTTAATTTTTTTGATGGATTGTCATAAAAATTACAAGCAGATATTGCCATTGCTTTTCTTATATCTGGTACTAAAGCAACTGTTATATCATTTATTTTTTCTATTTTTTTAATGTCTTTTTCATCTTCTATAACTACTGCTATTGCACCGTTTTCAACAGCACTATTTATATAATCTGTTCCATCAACTGCAAAACCTTTTATTGCAAAAAATAAACCATTTTTTGTTACTTTTCTTGAATCGCTTTCTATGTTTTCTATTTCTATGTCAAAATTTCCTTTTCCTTTAATATTTTCTATTCCTTGTAATATATTTTTTAGATTCATACTTATTCCTCCATTAAATATTATTTTGCGACTATATTATATATCTAAATTATTTTTTTGTACATAGTTTACATTAAAAAAATAAACCATATATCTATTTAATTATATAAGATATATGGTTTTTATATTACTTATTTTTGTTATTTTATAATTGATATTAACAAAATACCTATTGCTTGTATTATAAATAAATTTAACATATTTGACATTAATAAATTATTGGTTGCTTCTATTACTCCTAGTTTCTCTTCTTCCTTACTTTTTTCTCCTCTTTGTGCTTCAAAAAATGTTATTAATTCTGGAATACTTGTACCAAATCCAAGTATTATTCCTATAATGTATTCTGGCACATTAAATATATAGCATAAATTCTCTAAATTATTACTTAATTTGTCTCCTACAAAATATAATAAAATTCCTATTATTATTAAATATATTAAGTATTTTACTATTAGTAATTTATTATTCTTTTTGTTTTTTATTTCTTTTTCATATTCTAATTCAAATTCTTCTTCTATTTCCTTATCATATTTTTCTAAATATAATTTATG
>USJU01000021.1 GCA_900555085.1 uncultured Clostridium sp. | reverse complement strand
GTATATAAAGAACCAGAAGTTGAAATAGAATTTGATGAATTAAATTCAGATTTGGATTTTGATGAAAACGAAGATTATTAAAAATAAAAAATGTCATATAAATGTAATAAAATGTTAAAACCTTTGTTAGAGTAAATTTTAATATAAATAAATATATTATGTATATATTGACAAAAATAAAAAAGTTAGTAAAATATGTATTGAAAAAATTAAAGTTAATATTATAAAATCTGGCTCTATTTTGCAGTTAAAAGAAGATTTTTTTCTATAAAAATACTTTATAGTTGATGGAGCCACTAATATAATTAATATTTAATAATTTATAAGTTCCAAAAGAAGAAGGGAGAAGAGATGAAACAAAAATTTAAAAATGAAAAAGGTATTACACTTGTGGCATTAGTAATAACAATAATTGTGTTATTAATATTAGCCGGAGTAACATTAAGTATGGTAATGGGAGATAGCGGAATATTTGGAAAAGCAAATAGTGCAAAAGAAAAAACAAAATTATCAAATGCAGAAGAAATAATAAAATTAGCAGTACTTGAAAACAAAGTAAATAAAGCTTCAGGGGATACAGCATTATCTGATGATGAACTAAAAGCTGAAATTACTAAGAAATTGACAGAACAGGGGTACACTGTAGATGGGAGTAATGTAAATTACGACGGTGATAAAACAATAGATATAGAAGATTACTTGGATAAAGAAAATTCATCTGATACATATAATGTTGGAGATAAAGTTACAGTTGGAGGAGAAGGCTTTTATGTATTAAAAAATAATGAAGATAAATTAACTTTATTAGCAGAAAAAAATTTAGATACAACAAACTTACAACAAAGTGACAATGCAGACAATATTAAATTTTCAAGTACAAATTATTGGACTAGCCTAGATACTGAAATTAAATATCCATATAATATAAATAGTTTAGATACTTCATCCGATACAGATGTAATTGCTATTGCAAGAGCTTATGGAAGAAAAAAAGGCGGAGAAGGAAGACTAATGACTTTAGATGAAGTAGTAGAATTGGGTGGAAATGCAGATAGCTATGTAACTGCAAAATGTCCTGAATGGATAAATAAAGGAACTTATTGGCTTGGAACAGCTTGTCGTACAATGAGTGTATGGGAAGTTATTGGTGAAGGTGGAGCTTTTGGAAATGATTCCTATGAAGGAAATAGGTATGGAGTAGGAGTTCGACCAGTTATAGAAATTTCAAAGTCTCAAATTAAATAATTATTATATAGCGACCAATGGTCGCTTTTTTTTACAAAAATTAATAAAAAATCTGTCAAATTTTATTGTTTTTCTATTGCATAAATTTTATTTTATTGTTATTATTATAATGATTAAAAATATGTACATAAGGAGAAAAAAATGATAGAGTTTAGAAACGTAAATAAAACATATAGTACAGGAACAGAGGCTGTAAAAAATGCTAATTTTGTTATAAATAAAGGCGAATTTGCATTTTTAGTAGGACAATCTGGTTCTGGTAAATCTACTTTAATAAAGCTTATTTTAAAAGAGGAGGAACCTACTTCTGGAAATATAATAATAAATGGGAAAGATACAACATTTTTAAAACAAAACAGAGTTCCTTTTTTAAGAAGAAGCATGGGAGTTGTTTTTCAAGATTTTAGACTTTTACCAGATAAAACTGTATATGAAAATGTTGCATTTGCAATGTATATAGTAAAAGCAACACCAAGACATATTAGAAGACAAGTTCCAATGGTATTATCTTTAGTAGGTTTAAGTGGAAAAGCTAAAATGTATCCAAATGAATTATCTGGTGGAGAGCAACAAAGAGTTGCACTTGCAAGAGCATTAGTAAACAATCCTTCAATGATTATTGCGGATGAACCAACAGGAAATTTAGACCCGGAAACAGCTTGGGAAATTATGAATTTATTAAAAGAAATAAATGCAAGAGGAACAACAATAGTAGTTGCAACACATGCAAAAGATATTGTTGATAGAATGAACAAAAGGGTTATTCGTATTGAAAATGGTAATATAATAAGAGATGAAAAAGGTGGTTATGACAGTGAGATTTAATATAATAGGGTATTATCTAAAAGAAGGATTTAGAAATACATTAAAAAATAAAAAATCGACAAGTGCTTCATTAATTGTAATGTGTTTTACAATGTTAATATTTGGTGTATTTTTTATGATTGGAGAAAATATTAACAGTATAATGGAACAAATAGAATCAGCACAAGGAATTCAAGTATTTATAAATACAGATGTTTCTGATGAAGAAGTAGAAAAAATAGGAGATGACTTAAAAAATATATCTGGAGTAAATACTATAACATTTGTTTCAAAAGAAGATGCATTAAATCAAATGAAAGAAAAGTTTAAAGATAAACAATATTTATTAACAGGTTTTGAAGAAAATAATATTTTCCCAGCATCATATGTAATTACTTTAACAGATTTAAATGAAACAAATAGAGTTCAAACAGAAATTAAAAATATTGTCGGAGATAAACTAAAAAATATAACAAGTAAAGATGAAACAGTATCTACACTAATAAAAATTGCAAATGGGGTTAGAATAGTAACAGGAGTTATATTAGTATTCTTAGTAATAATTTCTGTAGTTATTATTTCAAATACAATAAAATTAACAGTACATGCAAGAAGAAAAGAAATTTCAATAATGAAATATGTTGGAGCAACAAATAGCTTTATAAGATGGCCTTTTATTATAGAAGGTATTGTAATTGGAATTTTAGCAGGTGCATTATCAATTTTAATTGTAGGAATAATATATAACGTAGTATCACAAAAAATTATAGCATCTCAAGTTATTGCAACAATGAATATAAGCTTATTAAGTTTTGCACAAATGTTTAACTTAATTGTTGGCGTATATTTAATTTTAGGTGTTGGAATAGGTATTATAGGAAGTAGTATTTCTATGAGAAAATATTTAGATGTATAAAAAATAGAAAGGAAAGGTAATTGAAATGAAAAAACGTTTAATAGCGGCTTTAATTTTAGTTAATATTTTAAGTTACACTTCAATTGCCTTTGCTGAAGACATTACAAATTTAATACAACAACAAAATGATTTACAAAATCAAAAAAGCGAAGCAGACAACAAACTTGAAATTGTACAAGATGAGTTATCAGAAAACATGCAACAACTAGAAAAATTAAGTCAAACTATGGCTGAATATCAGATTCAAATTGATGAATGGGGAAAGCAAATAGATGATCTAAATACTTCTATTAAGGAAATACAAGAAAAATTAGACATTGCCCAAAAAGATTATGATGAACAAGAAAAACTACTAGAATCCAGACTTGTAACAATGTATGAGGCGGGAGATACTTCTTTTTTAGACTTTATATTAAGTTCAAATAATATTGTAGATTTTATATCTAATTATTATTTAATGGCAGAACTTACAACTTATGATGAAGATTTACTTGAAAAAATAGAACGTGAAAAGAGTCAAATTGAGCAAAACAAAAAAATGTTAGAAACTCAGCAGTCAGAGTATAATACAATAAAAGCAAATTATGAAAAGAAAAAAATAATTTTATATAATACAAAAGCATTAAAAGATGAAGCAGCTAGTAAATTAACAGAAGAAGAAAAAACTTTGTCAGAACAAATAGATGAATACAGAAATCAGATTTTAGCTGTAGAAGCTGAAATTGCACAAGTAACAAAAGCAAATATAGACACACAATATATAGGAGGAGAAATGGCTTGGCCAGTTCCAGGTTATACTAGAATAACATCAAATTATGGAATGAGAACTCATCCTATTACAGGAATATATAAATTGCATACAGGAGTTGACTTAGGTGCACCTATGGGAGCAAATTTTATAGCAGCAAATGATGGAGTAGTAACAAAAGCAGGCTACAATGGAGCATATGGAAATATGGTAATAATAGACCATGGTGGAGGAATTTCAACATTATATGCACATGGTAGCGAAATTCTAGTAACAGTTGGACAAACAGTAAAAAAAGGTGATAACATTTTAAAAGTTGGTTCAACAGGATATTCAACAGGAGCCCACGCTCACTTTGAAGTTAGAGTAAATGGACAGCCAGTAAATCCATTACCTTACATTACATCAAACACAAAAACAGAAGAAATAAATAATAATACGGAGGATTAAAATGAAAAAGATAAGTATTAAATTAATTGCAATATTTACAATATTAGTAATAACTATAATGCCTATTTGTTTTGCAACATCAAAGTCGGAACTAAAAAATCAACAAAGCGACATACAAAATCAAATAAGTGAAAAGAAAGATGATTTAGAAAATGTTCAAACAGAAAAATCAGATACATTAACAGAAGTAGAAAATCTAACTGAAAAAATATCAGATTATCAAAGTGAAATTGAAGAATTAGATAGTAAAGTAGAAAATTTAAATGCTTCAATAAAAGAAAATGAAAAAAGACTAGAAAAAGCGCAAGAAGATTATTCTGCACAAGAAGAAAGTCTAAAGCAAAGATTGGTTTCTATGTATGAAGCAGGAGATACAACCTATTTAGATGTATTGCTATCATCAGATGATTTTACAGATTTAATTTCAAAGTGGTATTTAGTATCTGAAATTGCTACATATGATACAGATATGCTAGAAAAAATAGAAAACCAAAAGAAAGAAATAGAAAATGCTAAAACGGACTTAGAAAACAATAAAAGTGATTTACAAACAGCTAAGTCTAGCAAACAGGCAAAAACTGTAGAATTAGCATCAGCAAAAGATGAAAAAAATAAAAAAGTTGCAGAATTATCAAGCGAAGAAAAAGATATACAAAAAGAAATAGAACAATTACAAGAAGAAGATAAAGAAATAGCAGCTAAAATAAAGAAATATTCAGAATATGTACCACCTAAAAATAATACATCAAACAATAACAATAGTAATAATAATTCGAATTCATCAGGAAATAACAATGGGTCTGCAAATACAGGAAATACAAGTTCATATGGATTTATAAGACCTGTAAATGGAGGATACATAGGAACAACGTATGGAGCTTCTGGAAAATATTGGTCAACAGGTCACCATACAGGAGTAGATTTTAATGGAGTAGCAGGAAATCCAATATATGCAATAGGAGACGGAAAAGTAGTACAAGCTGTAAACAACTCAGGTTCATATGGAACTCATGTAATGATATCACACGGAAACGGTATATATAGTTTTTATGCACATGGAGTTTCAGGATCATTAAAAGTTAGCGAAGGACAAATAGTAAGCAAAGGACAACAAATAATGAATGTAGGAGCAACAGGAAATGTAACAGGTCCACACTTACATTTTGAAATAAGAACATCGCCAGGAGGATTTAAAAACTGTATAAATCCAGCACCATACATACCAATTTAATATAAAAATAAAAAGCCGATTTAATATCGACTTTTTATTTTTTTGGTGACCCGTACGGGAATCGGCGAGCCGCGTCCTAAAAACAGTCCACTGGACTGTTTTTGCCCTCATTACATTCAGGCACGTCCTTTTCGATTCCATAAAATTTAGCACAAAAAAGAATCTACTATAAATTGTAGATTCGTAAGTAATTTTGGTGACCCGTACGGGAATCGAACCCATGATTCAGCCTTGAGAGGGCTGCGTCTTAACCGCTTGACCAACGGGCCATTAACAACTAATACTATAACATAAAAAGTATGAATTAGTCAATAAAAAACAAAAAATAGAACAAATTTTCATAAAACTGTTGACAAATTAAAATTAAAGTATATAATACATATACAAACACAAATTCGTAAAAGGAGAACATATGGAAATTAAAGAAAGATTAGATTCAATACTTGTAACAAAAGGCTATTTTAAAAGTAGAGCAAAAGCAAAATATGCAATAGATAGCGGAATTATATATGTTAATAATATACAAATAACAAAATCAAGTAAATTAATTTCAGGAGAAGATAACATAGAAGTAAGAGGAGAAACTCTAAAATATGTAAGTCGTGGAGGATTAAAATTAGAAAAGGCTGTAAATGTTTTTGAAATTAATTTAAATAATAAAATATGTATGGATATAGGAGCATCAACAGGAGGATTTACAGATGTTATGTTACAAAATGGAGCAAAAAAAGTTTATAGTGTAGATGTAGGTCATGACCAATTAGATGAAAAATTAATAAATAATGAAAAAGTTATTAATTTAGAGGGAACAAATATTAAAGACATAGATGTAAAAGATTTTAATGCAATAGACTTTATATCAACAGATGTATCATTTATATCAATATTGCAGGTAATACCCAAAATTTATGAATTATTAAAAATAAAAGGAAATGCTGTTATTTTAATAAAACCTCAATTCGAAGTTGGAAAACAAAACCTAAATAAAAATGGAGTAGCAAAAGATATAAAAATACATAAAAAAATTCTCGAAAACATAATAGAACAAATAAATAACACAGGCTTTGAAATACTAAATTTAGACTATTCACCAATTAAAGGACCAGCAGGAAATATAGAATACTTATTGTATATAGAAAAAAATGAAAATAATTTATTAGACAGTTTTGAATTAAAAAATAAAATAAACAAAATTACTGAAGAAGCATTCAAAAGATTAAAATAGGGGGCTCACAGAAATGATAAATATTTTACATATAAAAAATATAGGAATTATAGATGAATTAACAATAAACTTAAATGGAGGATTTAATGTTTTAACAGGAGAAACAGGAGCAGGTAAAACATTAATAATAGACTCTTTAAACGTAATTTCAGGTGGTAGATTTTCAAAAGAAATGATAAGAAAGGGAGAAGAATATTCTTTTGTAGAAGCACAAATTTTTAATGAAAAATCCGAAGAAAATATTATAGTTTCAAGAGAAATAAATTTAAAAGGAAGAAATATATGTAAAATAAATGGAAGACTAGTTACAGTTGCAGAACTTAAAGAATTTATGAGTAAAAAAATAGATATTCATGGGCAAAACGATAATTTAAATTTATTAGATACAAACAATCAAATAGAATATTTAGATAATTTTACAGCTGAAGAAATACATGAATTAAAAGATAATTATAGAAGTATATATGAAAAATATTTATATGTAAAAAATGAATTAAATTCTAACTATGGAGATGAAAAAGAAAAACAAAGAAAATTAGATTTATTAAGATACCAAGTAAATGAAATAGAAGAAGCAAACCTAAAAGTAGGAGAAGAAGAAGAATTAGAAAATGAGAATAAACTTATAAACAATTCAGAAAAAATATATAACAATTTATATAAAGCAAATGAATTAATAGAAAATTCAGCAATAGAATCAATAAGCACAGCAGTTAGAAATATGGAAAAAATAGAAGAATATAGCAAAGAATATGAAAATATATCAAAAGCACTAAAAAGTTTATACTACGATTTACAAGAAATAAACAGAGACTTACAAGATAGTAATAATGATATATATTTTGATGAAAACAAAAAAATAGAAATAGCAGAAAGATTAGATTTAATATATACATTAAAAAGAAAATATGGAAATAATATTCAAGAAATTTTAGCGTATAAAAATGAATTAGAAAAAGAAATTCAACAAATAGAAGGTTTAGAAGATTATATAAATAAACTAAATACACAAAAACAAGAATTAGAAATTAAGATGAAAAAAATAGCTGAAGAACTAAATATAATAAGAAATAAAAATGCAGTAAAATTATCAAAATGTATAAACAAAGAATTAAAAGATTTAGAAATGGCTAATTCCGAATTCAACGTTGAAGTTAAATACTTAGAAAATGAATTTAATAAAAATGGATTAAATAGTGTTGAATTTAAAATAAGAACAAACATTGGTGAAGATATGAAAAGTTTAGCAAAAGTAGCATCAGGAGGAGAAAATTCTAGAATAATGCTTGCAATAAAAAAAGTATTAGCGGATGTAGATAAAACAGAAACATTAGTATTTGATGAAATAGATACAGGAATAAGTGGATTAGCAGCAGATAAAGTAGGAGAAAAATTAAAAATAATATCAAATAAACACCAGGTTTTAATTGTAACACATTTAGCAAATATTGCTGCAAAAGGAGATTATAATTATTATATTCATAAAGAAGTAGAAGAAAATAAAACAAAAACAAAAATAGATTTATTAAATGAAGAACAAACATTAAAAGAAGTTGCAAGAATTGCAAGCGGAAAAATAACAAAAGAAACAATTGAACATGCAAAAATATTAAGAGGAGAAAATAAAAAAATAGCATAAAATGTCGAAAAATTCTTAACAAAATTAACATAATGGTAGATTTTTTTAAGAAAGTATGATAAAATATACAAAGTAACTTGTTAATTAGCATTTTTTGTAATTTAAAAAATGCTCACGTTAGGAGGTTTTATGACTGAAGAGAAAAGTCAGTTTACAAAACTAGTTATTAAAATAGCTAAAAACATTTCAATATTCTTTACAGTGTTTTTTGTATCAGCTATTACGGCAGCAGCTTGTGTTATTTTTACTAAAAAAAGTCAGCCAAGAAATGTTGAGGCTGCAAGTAAAGTAAAAATTATTCAACAGTGTGTAAATTTGACCGAAACGGAAAGTCAGGAGAAAACTTTTCCAGGTAAGTTTGAATCTACTATGAGTCGAATGATATCTGGTAAAGAAACGGCAAAAGGAGATAGGGCAGTTGAACTTGAAGAAATTGCAAGAAAAAAAGCACATGAACGAAAAAAAAGTGCTAAAGAAAAGCGGAGAAGGCTTATAAATAAACATAAAAAGCATTATTCAAGTTCAAATTTGGAGCTAATGGCGCATCTTATTTATGGTGAAGCTGGAGATCAGGACGATAAATGTCAACAAGCTGTTGGTATGGTTGTAATAAATCGTGCTAATGATACCAGTTTTAAACAAGATACTGTAAAAGATGTAATTTTTTCACCAGGGCAGTATGCTTGCACAAAGGATGGAAATTTTGATAAAACACCATCTAAACAAGCATATAAAAATGCTAAGGCTGTGCTAACTGGAAATACAATTATCGATGTTCCAGAAGATGTGGTATACCAAGCACAGTTTACACAAGGCTCTGCAGTATGGAAAAAACTTGGAACTGAAACTTTTTGTCGTAAGTAGTTATGGGCAGGGAAAGAAATTTTTTCCCTGCCTTCTCCTTATTAATTTTTAGAGGAAAATATTTCATTGGAAGATGTAAAAATGTGTATTAAAGAAGATGAAAAAGAAAGAGATTAAAAAACATTTGCAAATTCACATAAAAAGTTATATAATAACAAGGCAACATTTTAGAAACCCCGCACAATTGCAACAAGGAGGTAACTTTATGGTAAAAGTAAACATAACAGGATTATATAATCTTGTTGAAAAAAAGGTTTATGTGGAGCCTAGATTCATTCTTAATGAAGCAAAAGCTTGGTATGAAGGCATAAAATTGGAAGGCTCTAAACATGTTCTTCTTTTCTATGAAGACGAAAATGGAGAAAGAGTTGAAAAAAGATGTCCAGAGGTTAACATCAAAGTGAGAGCAATGGCAGCATTTGTTGTAAAGCTTTATTATCGCTGGGATGACAATTCAATGAGATTGGAGCATCACTACGATTTACCAACAAGAATATCAGATATACTTGATATGAAGAAACTTACTAAAGATGACGACGGTCACGAATACAAATTTATAACAATAAGAAAGTTAATTGAAAATTATCTTTCTTAAATTAAAAAAAGCGGGGGAAAAGTTCTGGTTTAATAGCCAGAACTTTTCGTTTTTTGAATATTTTTGTTTACAATAATACCATTTTAGGGTATAATAGCATAGAAATTTTATAAAGTAAGGAGACGTTAAAATGCAAGAAAATAATAATCAAGAACAAGAATTAGATATGAATCATTTAATGCAAATAAGAAGAGATAAATTAAAGGAATTACAAGAGGCTGGAAAAGACCCATTTGAAATTACAAAATTTAATAGAACAAACACAGCAGGAGAAATAAAAACAAATTATGAAAAATTTGAACAAAAAGATGTAACTGTTGCAGGTAGAATTATAGCAAAAAGAATAATGGGAAAAGCATCTTTCTGCACAATTCAAGATTGCGATGAAAAAATACAAAGTTATGTAAGTATAAACGATTTAGGAGAAGAAAGCTATAAATTATTCAAAACATATGATATAGGAGATATAATTGGAATAACTGGCTTTGTATTTAAAACAAGAACAGAAGAAATTTCTGTTCATGCAAAAGAAGTAACACTACTTTCAAAATCTTTAAGACCATTACCAGAAAAATTCCATGGATTAAAAGATGTTGACTTAAGATATAGACAAAGATATGTTGACTTAATAGTAAATCCAGAAGTAAAAGAAACATTTATATTAAGAAGTAAAATAATCAAAGAAGTAAAAGCATATTTAGATAGCAAAGGATACCTAGAAGTAGATACACCAATATTAAATACAATAGCAGGTGGAGCAGCAGCAAGACCATTTATAACACATCACAATACATTAGATATAGATATGTATTTAAGAATTGCAAACGAACTATATCTAAAAAGATTAATAGTAGGTGGATTTGACAAAGTATATGAAATGGGAAGAATGTTTAGAAATGAGGGAATGGATATAAAACATAACCCAGAATTTACAAACATTGAATTATATTCAGCATATGAAGATTATAATGACATGATGGATATAACTGAAGATATGTTTAGAACAGTAGCTCAAAATGTATTAGGAACAGCTAAAATAAACTATCAAGGAGTAGATATAGATTTAGAATCACCATGGAAAAGAATTACAATGATAGATGCAATAAAAGAAGTTACAGGAATAGATTTTAATGCAATAGAAACAGACGAACAAGCAGTTAAAATAGCAGAAGAAAAGAAAGTAGAAATAGATCCTATTAAGAAAACAAGAGGAGATATAATAAATACATTCTTCGAAGAATTTGTAGAAGAAACACTAACTCAACCAACATTTATATATGATTATCCAGTAGAAGTATCACCATTAACAAAGAGAAAACCAACAGATAAGAGATTAACAGAAAGATTTGAAGTATTTATTGGTGGTAGAGAATACGGAAATGCATATTCAGAATTGAATGACCCAATAGACCAATATGAAAGATTTAAAAAACAAGTAGAGGCAAGAGATGCAGGAGACGAAGAAGCAAACATGATGGATGAAGACTTTATAACTGCACTTGAATATGGAATGCCTCCAACAGGTGGACTTGGAATCGGAATAGATAGATTAATAATGTTATTAACAGACGCACCATCTATAAGAGATGTATTATTATTCCCAACAATGAAACCTTTAAATTAATTAGAAATAATGAATAAAGTGGTGAATGCATGAAAAAGATAATTTTGTTAATAAATATTTTAGTAATAATGTGTTTAACTAATGTAGTTTATGCAAACAATCAACAAGTTGAAGTTGTAGCAGATAAAAATTCATTACAAAATGAAGATGAAATAGAAGTTTCGATAAAATTATTAAATACAGAAAATGAACTGTATACATATAGCGGAGAAATTCAGTACGATAAAGATATTTTTGAAGAAATAACCAGTAACAATTTTTCAAGTTTGAATTCATGGGAAAATTTGCAATATAATTCAAGTAATAATAAATTTATAATTACAAAAAATTGCAGTATAGGTAATGAAGAAATTTTAAAAGTGAAATTAAAATGTAAAAATAATGCTAAAAATTCAAGTACAAAAATATATGTTAAAAACCTAAAAACTGTTAATGAAACAAATAATGAAGAAATAGAAACTTTAAGTGAAAAAGAAATTGATATTAATATAAAAAATTCTGATTCAGACAAAAATAAAATTAACGATGCAAATAATAATGAAAGTGAAGATGAGCAACAAAACGATAATCTTGCAAACAAAAAATTACCACAGGCGGGAGACAAGAAAAGTATATCTATTTTTATTATTGCAATTGCCTTACTATATACAATTTGTATATTTGTAAGATATAAAAAAATAAATAAGAAATTTATAGTTTTATTAATTGTATTTTCTATTACAAACAACATATATGTTAATGCAACTCAAACTAGTTCAAATACTCAAAAAGGTGATATTAATTTCGATGGAAAAATTAATAACGAAGATATACAATTATTAGAAAAATATTTAATTGGTTTAGAAAATTTCGCAGATGAACAAAAAACAAATTCGGATATATATGAAGATAATAAAATTAACTTAGTAGATTTACATTACTTGGTAAAAAAATTAAATAATAGTCAAATTGGAGATAATAAAAATAATAAATATAATTTTGAACAAATAACACCAGAAGATAGCAAAGTTACATATGAACCAATATTAATGGCAAACGAAAAAATGAAACAATATGGGATAACTGGTGCTGGAAGCCAATGGCCAGTTTCACTTGAAAGCTCAAGCGATGGAAGTTTAATGTTATATGGAATAGATGTGGCAGGATTATTTAAATCTACAGATCATGGAAAAACATGGACAAGAGCAAATTCAGGTTTAACATCACCAGGTGCAGGAATGTTTGCAATAGATCCACATAATACAAATCATGTTGCAACTTTAGGTCTAAGCCAATATTCGAATGTTGGTGGAATACATATAAGTTACGATAAAGCAGAAAACTGGAATAAAACTTTGAAAATTGGTGTTAAAGGCTATAGATATTTATGGGATGGATTAGAGTTTGACCCAACAAGTTATGATTCTAATAAAAATTATTCAACAGACTTATATTTTTCTACACCATATAAAAGAGATACACAAATAAGAACAAAACCTTCAGATTATAGGCTTTTAACAAGTTTGAAAGAAAACGAAGTTGGTCTATATAAATCAGAAGATGGTGGAGAAACATTTTCCTTAATAATAAATGACCAAAGAGTAGCAGATGGAATAATAAGGTTTACAGATAATGGAAAATTATACTTAGGAAACCAATATGGACTATTTTTAATAAATACACAAACAAATAAAATTGAAAAAGAGTATACAGAATTTAAAAATAATCCAACAATATCTAATGAAGCTTCTACAAAAGGTGTAACAGGATTAGATGTTGTAGGAAATGTAATTTATGTTCAAACTTGGGATGGTATTTATACAATAAAAGATGATGATACAATTACAAAAATAACAAATGAAAATTACGATACAAGATGGCCACAATTATTGACTGTATCAAAGAAAAATCCTAATCATATGGTGTATGAATTTAGAGGAAGTGTAGACAATTATTTTACAACATTAATAAATGTTAGTTTTGATGGAGGAAAAACTTGGCAAATTTCTAAAGCAAACTTAGAAACAACTTTTTATCACAATGTAAATTTTGCTTCAAGAGAAAAAGCATTTATAATTGATCCAAGTGAAGATTCAAACGTAATTACTTTAGGTGGAGATAATGTATTTAGAAGTAGTGATGGTGGCAAAAATTTTGTACAAGCTAGTGGAATATCCAATATGATGCAAGGTGGAAAATTTAATTTTAACTATTATAATCCAGATTTAATATTACTATCTGCACAAGATTATACAGGTGTAATATCAAAAGATGGAGGAAAAACATGGACAGGCTTAGTAATGAATAAAGGTAATTTTTATGGAGGATTTGCTGCAGATGAAAATACAATTTATGGCTTTGCAAATGAATCTTGGGGTGGAGGAACTTTAACATATTCACACGATGGAGGAAAAACATGGACAGATACAGGACTAAAAGCAAAGTATGAAGAATCTTCTACATATTATTCATCATTACAATCTCTAACAGATCCCAATATATTATTTGCACAAGAATATTATTCTAAAGATAAAGGCTACACATGGAAAGAAATGAATGGTTGTGTTGGAATATATGCATATAATTATACAGGAAAAAAAGAATTATATGGAACAAATAAAGAAGGAAATATAGTTGTATCTTACGATAATGGTGATACTTGGGAGATAATTACCAAAAATAAATTTAGTAATAATTCATTATCAGAAAAAATATACGATTTAGCATATGACCATGTAAATAACTATATATATGCGGTTGTTAGAGAAACATACGATTGGGGCGGAATAGAAAGAGTATATAAGTATAATATAAATACAGGTGAATGTAAAAGAATAGAAGTTCCAAGAGATGACAAAAGAGGATTTACACGAATAAGAACAATAGAAGTTGATCCAAAGTCTACTTCAGTAGTGTATGTAGGTGAAGCTGGAGACTATTTCTCAACATCTGCAGGTTTAGTTAGAAGTGTAGATGGAGGAGAAAATTGGAGAGTGCTAACAACAGCAAATAACCCAAACTTTGAAGAATGGGCAAATAATAAAGGTGGATATGAAGTATCTTGCATAAGCATAGATCCAAGAACAGGAGAAGTATGGCTAGCTTCAGGTTGTTATGGCCATTCGAAAATAAATCCACCATATAAAAATAAATAAAAATATGAAAGGCGGAAACAATTTGTATTTTGATAAAAGAGTAATTTATATAATTTTAGGATGTTTAATATTATCAACTGTGATAGGATATTTATCAGATCCAAATAAATTGTTAGGATTAATTATAAGTATTCCAGCAGTGCTTATTGCAATAACTTTTCATGAATTTGCACACGCGTTTGCTGCAGATAAATTAGGAGATGATACACCAAGAAATCAAGGAAGACTTAGTTTAAATCCACTACATCATTTAGATCCTGTAGGTTCTTTATTATTACTATTTGCAGGATTTGGATGGGGAAAGCCAGTAGAGGTTAATCCTCGTAATTTTAATAGAAATATTTCTATGGAAAAAGCAGATGCAATTGTTTCCATAGCTGGTCCATTAATGAATTTGTTTTTAGCTATAGTTTTTACATTAATATATTGCGCAATAGTAAAATTTGCACCAAACGTATTAATAGGAAATACAGGAGGAGCTATACAATTATTACTTATGAGTATTGTAAGTATAAATATAGGATTAGGAGTGTTTAACTTAATACCATTACCACCACTAGATGGTTCAAAAGTTATAATGCCATTTTTACCAGCAAAAGCCAAAAGCTTTTTTATAGAAAGAGAGCAAATATTCTATATAGTATTTGTAATACTTTGGATTACAGGTCTTGCAGGATATATAATTTCCCCTGCAATAACCTTTATATATAAATGGATAATAAATTTAGGATTAGCAATATTTGGATTATAAAATTAAGAAGGTAATATAATGAAAGATATAATAACTTTAGGAATAGAATCAAGTTGCGACGAAACTTCCGTTGCCATTGTTAAAAATGGAAGGGAAGTTCTTTCTAATGTAATAAATACACAAATACCAATACACGAATTATTTGGTGGAGTTGTGCCAGAAATAGCTTCTAGAAACCATGTAGAAGCTATTTCTACAGTTGCAAAAACAGCATTAAAAGAAGCAAAAATAGAATATAAAGATATAGATGTAGTAACATGTACATATGGACCAGGGCTTGTTGGAGCGTTACTAGTTGGAGTATCATATGCAAAAGCCTTAAGCTATGCGATAAATAAACCCTTATTAGGAGTTAATCATATAGAGGGTCATATAGCAGCAAATTATATAACACATAAAGATTTAAAACCGCCTTTTTTATGTTTAATGATGTCTGGAGGAAATACTCAAATAATACATGTAAAAGATTATACAGAATTTGAAGTATTAGGAAAAACAAGAGATGATGCCATAGGCGAAGCTTTTGATAAAGTTGCAAGAGTAGTAGGCTTAGGCTACCCTGGAGGACCTAAAATAGATAAAATGGCAAAAGGTGGAGAGATAACTTATAATCTTCCAAAAACACACTTTGAAAATTTAGACTTTAGTTTTAGCGGAATAAAAACAGCAGTAATAAACTTAAATCATAAAACACCAAATATAAATAAAGAAAATTTATGTGCAAGTTTTGAAGCGGCAGTTACAGAAGTGTTAATGCAAAATACAAAAAAAGCAATAGAACAAACAGGGGTAAAACAATTAGTATTAGCAGGAGGAGTTTCAGCAAATAGCTACATAAGAGATGCAATGAAAAGTTTAGAAAAAGAAAATATAAAAGTATATATGCCAGACTTGAAATTATGTACAGACAATGCAGCAATGATAGCATCTGCAGGATACTATAATTTTATAAAGGGAAAAACATCAGATTTATATTTAAATGCAGTGCCAAATTTGAAAATAAACTAAACTTTATTATAGATAATAAATTATCTAATGAAAGAAGAAGAATTCAAAACTTAGAAAAAGTTTTAAGTTTAAATTCACCAAGTAGTAAAATTGTAAATGCATATTTGGAAATAGATAATTTAAAAGATAAGATTGAAAAAATTATGGCATTTAAAATAAAAAGCAACAAACAAAAGATTTTTTCACTTAATAATATGTTAAATGCGCATAATCCTATAAATATATTAAAAAGAGGTTATGCTATAATAGAAGATGAAAATGATAAACTAATAAAAAGTAAAGATTTCTTTGA
>USJU01000020.1 GCA_900555085.1 uncultured Clostridium sp. | reverse complement strand
TACTGTACTTTTCTTGTTACAGTTACCTTGAATGTCTTGGTTACAACACCCCAGTCATGAGTATAAGTGATGATGAATTGAACATCATGCTCATAAACAGTACCTGTAGGTTCGCCATTCCAAGTAAGGATACCGTTAGCATAGCTGTATTCAGCCTTGTCTGCTTCAGAGATATCAACTTTAACACCTGTAGATTCAGAGTCCTTCTGATACAATGTAGCTGCAATAGGTTCTGCTTTAGCAAGATCATTGGCTCCATCATATACAACCAACTTATTACCAACAGCATCTTTCAAAGTCAAATCTGTCCATTTCTTCTTGTCAGCAGCAACTTTCAAGCCATTAATCAAATCAAAGAGATTAATTTGTTCACCAGTTGCTAATGCAGGATTGTTATACTTCAAGTCAACAACATCAGAGAATGCCAAGATTGGTGTTTGCACAGTCCATTCTTCTGTATCGAAGAGTACACGTTTAGAATCAGTATCACCTGCTGTAATATCGTAAATATCAACTTTCAGTTTGCCAACCTTAGCCAAATCTACACGTGGAGTAAATACAATCTGGTTAGTAGTAGCCCACTTGATATCACCACTCTTCATCATTTCCTGAACATAAGCGTTCTGGTTCTTTGAAGCCATATCAAATTTCACTATAGCATCTTCAGGAACAACATCATACATTTCGTCAAATACCTGAGATTGCATAATGAAGTCTGTGTAATTTGCTCCACTCTTAACCCATTCACCCATGATAATGCGGTTCTTATACTGATCCTTAATCGGACAATCGAATGTATAAGTTACAGAGAAGTCGTTAACGGCAACCTTAAACAGTTTGTTTACATACTTGTTGTAAACACCATAAGGAGTCTTGATGCCATCGGTCATCATCATATCATAGTCACTGTTCCAATCATAAGACCAAGATGAGCCCATCAACAAAGTAGTCTTCTTTATTTGTTCCTGATTAGCGCCCGGTGTCAAGATTAAGAATAAAGAGTCTTTGTCTGCATTGTTTCCACCATTCTTATAGTACAGAACAGCTTCATTAGTGATATTCAAATTCTGTTCAATATAGTTAGCCACATTGGTAACGTTCTCTTCCAAATTGGCATTAGCTAATCCGTTTCTTATAGTCCAGAAATTATTGTAACTTGTTTGAGACATATCGGCATAACCAGTCAACTTATTAGCTGTATCATATACAGGTTTATACAACTGAACAAAAGTAGAATATACACTATTATTGTTTGAAACAACATCACGTCCTTCAATAGCATTTTCAAAGTCACGAACATCCAAAGTGATAACTTGAGATTTTGCACTATTGTAAGTAAATGTGAAGTTGTCTGTAGCGTTCAACGGTTTCAAAGCAACAGTTGAGAAGTTAGGATTAACAGCAGGACGAACTGCTTTGATAAATACTACATTCTTTATCTCATAATCTTTAATTCCTTCTTCTTGAGCCTTAACAGTAGTAGTTACTTCAATAGCTGCATATTCATCAATAGCAGAAGCTTGGTTAGTTGATTTCACAGACAAGACATTATCTTTCAGTTCAAAGATACCTTGATGAGTCTTGATAGTTTGACCCTTAAAAGTGTATTCTTCATTCTGATCCAACAGTCTGAAAGCCTTTTCATAAACAATACCTGTTTCTTTTACCCAAACCTTAGCACTTTGAATATAAACATCAATAGAATCATTTACATTGTAAGTACCTTGATAGTTGAATTTACCAAAATCATATCCATCATAAGCATTCCATCCTTCAGTAATAATCTTCGGATAATTGTTACCTGTTACGGTAGTGGAAGTGAATGCGTTCTTGATATTATCAGTAGTAACATTTGTTCTTCCTACTGTAAAGTAATCAGAAGCAGAAGTGTATTGACCATACATAGTTACATCTAAAGAAGTTGCAACTACTGTTCCTTCACTTATTCCTTCATTAGGTATCATAGCAAGTTTCAATACTCCGTTTGCTAAAGTAGCCGAACCATCCATATATACCAAAGCCGGTTCTACACTACGACTCAATTTGTATGTATCAACGAACGAGAATTTAGCATTGTCCAATGAGAAATCACCCGGATAAACCTTGAAAGAAGCATAAGCAGGAACAGCTGCAAACAATTCATTATCTGTATTATACACATTATAAGCATAACAAACATCGTTGGCATCATTAACAGTCTGTTTTCTGTAAACCACAGTCTGCAACCCTTTGAATGCAGAACCTTCCTGCAGCAAAGTATAGTTCTGTCCGTCGATAGTCACAATTACAGTCTTGCTTTCAGCATCTACAGCAATGTTAGGAAATTCATTGTTCTGCTTCAAATCAGTAACTTTGTCACCGATCTTGATGTATTCCACACCATCCACTGTCACCCAAGACACGTTTGAACCAGCGGCTTCACCATCCTGACCTCTGGCCGGAACTTTGTTACCTTCGGTATCTTTCACATCCACCCAAGTAGCACCTTTGTCTGTGCTAACCTGCCAGTAATTGCCTTCCACACGGAATTCAGGGATAACAGTAGTACCATCTGCTCCATTAGTACCATTCTTGATAGTAATTTTGGAACCGTCAGTGAAAACCAGTTCATATCCACCGGTAACCTCATTACATGACTGAACGAATTTACCTGCCTTAATTGCCGAGTCAAGACTTGCAATGGTTTCCTTGACTTCGCTCAATTCCTTGTCGATGCGGTCAATGTCATCATCATAGTCCTTACAAGACACAAATGTTCCTGTTGACGAAACCATTAAGGCTCCGAACAGGATTGCACTTAAAAACTTTTTGTTCATAATAGAAAAACTTTAAATTTATAAATTTAAAAAACTAAAATTGGTTATACATATTAACTTCATTATTAATAGCTTAGCTAGTTTATCACCTGTAAATACCGTTTCCTCCTTTCCCTGGACTGATAAGATAAAGGTGATATGCCCACAATACGACTGAAAGCCGAGTAGAAAGCACTTTTAGAGGCGAAACCACAACTACAGGGCAAGTCATTCAATGTGCAACGACCGGAATCAAGAAGTTCCTTGGCGTATTCCACGCGATAGCTGTTCACAAGTTCCTTCAAGTTGCAACCAAAATACTTATTCACTACATTACTCAGGTAGGTCTGGTTCGTTTCAAGCAGTTCACTCAGTTTTTTCAGAGAAAGCGAGGTGTCAAGGAATACCTGACGTATCTCAAGCTGGTACAATATACCTTTATATATATTGCAATCCACCTTGCGAATGTCTGTTCCCTTTCCGGCAAACTCCTCTTTCCATTGCCGCTCGGCGGCCTTGAAAAGCAAAGTTTTCTGCCGCTCGGAAGTAGCGGTCGTGCGTTTACGTCTCAGAAATAGATATTCCATCTGCTTTATGTTGTTTTCATTTAGTTATACCGCTTCAAAGACCAGGTATATTCTATATATAAAAAGGTCTTAAAAACGACATTTTTTGTAGATCTCTTGATAAGAGATCTACAAAAAGCATTAACACACATTATATCAACATATTACAGAGCTGTTGAAACGGAATAAAGAAGAATATAAATAAGTGAGAGAACTATTTTTTTATATAAATTTTCTTTTTTTTCTTCTTTTCTCTCTTCTTCTTTTATTTGCAGTTTGCAGATAAATTCGTCAATGATTTTATCACAAGACATTTCTGCCCCATTGTTAATTATGTTGTTGAACTCAATTCGTTCTTTTTTATAATATTGCTTATCATTTAACAATTTATCAATTTCATTTGTAAATTCTTCAATTTTTTTAACTTGTGGCCCAGGGAACCAAAATGTATTAGAATTAAAGAATATACCTCTTTCTTTTTTGTATTTTTCTATATCTGTATTTACAAACAAAATAGGTCTAAGCAAATTAATATAATCTACATAAATTGATGAATAATCTGCAACCAGCAAATCTATTCCATTTAAAACTTCGTTAATTGTGATTAAATTTTTAAGCATATCTTCATCTTTTAAAACAACAATATTTTTTGTTTTATTATTCAATTTTATACTGTTTTCTTCTGATGGATGCATTTTTAATATTAGTAAATATTTGTTTTCTTCAAGATAATTTATAAGTTTTTGTTCATCATATTCTTCTAAGTTTAATATATTTTTTGAATTTAGACTTCCATTTATTTCCCCTAATCCATTTCTAAATGTTGGCGCATACATTATTACTTTTTTATAATCATCTAAGTCTATATTTAAAATCTTTTTTAAATTATCTCTTCCATTACTTTTTCTTAGAAATTCATATCTAGGTTGAGGATATACAACTATTTCATCAGCATTTTTGTTGAAAATATATGAAAAAAACATTTTACAGAATTCACTAGTCGTAACTAGATAATCACAAACGCTAGAATATTTATTAACAAAATCAATAGCATCTTTTGTTTCTATTGCTCTACCACTTTTCTTTGGGCCTATTCCATGCCATAAACCTATAAAAATTTGATTTTCTCCGTTTTATTTTTATATAATCATCATGTGTTATAAATAGAATTTTACTTTTATAAAATTCTTCTTCAAAACTTTCATCTTTGTCACATACAGCATTTACGCCTATTTGTAGTAATCTTTCTCTCATTTCTTCACTTTTAACAAACCACACTAGCTCAAATTGAGGTAAATCTTTTAATAGTAAAGCTTTGTATAAAGCTTTACTATTTCCAGAGTAGTCTGGGAAGCTCGAAAAACCAATTCTAATCTTTTCCATCATTTTATTCCTTTTTATAATTCTTCTGCAAAGCTTTTTTGTAATTTATTAAATATAGCATAACCAACAACAAATAATACTACAGATATTGCAAATATAATTGCTAATGTTTGAAGCTCAGGCATTCTTTGATAATAAAAAATGTCTCTATATGCATTTAATATATGTGCCATTGGATTTAATGTTATTATAAAAGAGAAGTTTGCAGGTATTGTATCTGCTGAATATGCAATAGGTGTTGCATAAAATAACATCATCATTGCTATACTTATTAAATGTTCTAAGTCTCTTAAAAATACTGTTGCACTTGATACTATAAATGCTACCCCTATTGAAAAGATATATTGTATTAATAGTATTACAGGATAAAATAATATGTATTTAGATATTCCCATTCCTGAAAATAGTACAAATGCTAAAATTATTATTGTTGAAATTAGAAAATTTACTAATTGACTTGTAACAACTGATATTGGCAATATTTCTCTTGGAAAATATACTTTTTTTACTATGTCTCCATTTGCAATTATTGTTCCAGTTGATTGTGTAACTATTGTTGTAAAATAGTTCCATGGTATTAATGCTACACACAAGAATATAACATAATGGTCTTGTGTATTTCTAAGTATTAAAGGAAATATTATTGCATACACTGCAAGTTGTAATAATGGATATAAAAATGACCATAATACACCTAAAAATGAATGTTTATATTTTCCTCTAATTTCTTTTTTTATATTTGTTTTTAACAATTCTCTATATTGATATATATTTTTAAACATTTCTATCATAATATTTTTCCCTTCTATGCTGTAACTTTTAAATATTCTGGAACAACTTCTTTTGCAGTTCCATCCATTTTTATTTTTCCGTTGTAAAGCCATACTGCTCTATCACAAAATCTTTCAACAGCTCCCATTGTATGTGTGACTATTACAATTGTTTTTCCTTCTGCTTTTAATTCTTCTATTTTTTTGAAACATTTTTCTTGAAAATGTTGGTCACCAACAGACAGTATTTCATCAACCAATAAAATTTCAGCATCAACATTTATTGCAACAGAAAATGCAAGTCTCATATACATACCAGATGAATATGTTCTTACTGGGTTATCTATAAAATCTTTTAATTCTGAAAATTCTATTATTTGGTCTAATCTAGCATCTATTTCTTTTCTTGTTAATCCAAATATTGAAGCATTAAAATAGATATTTTCTCTTCCAGAAAAATCTGGGTGGAAACCTGCTCCCAACTCAAGAAGTGATGTAAGTTTTCCCTTTGTTTCAATTGTTCCTTTTGTAGGATAAATTATTTTAGTCATTAATTTTAACAGTGTAGATTTTCCACTTCCGTTCGTACCTATTAAACCTACAACCTCGCCTTTTTTTATATCTAGGCTAATATCGTCTAAAACTGTTCTTTCTTCTTTATTTTTTGACCTATTCCAAAACAACAATTTTTCCTTTATTGTATTTGTCTTATCAAAATAAACATTGAATTTTTTTGTTACATTTTTAACACTAATAACTGTTTGATTATCTTTATTCATTATTTTTTCTCCCTTAGTTTTTGTATCTTTGATATTATAACACACAAGATAAGTATGTCAAATTGCTAATTAATGATTTTTTCTAATTTTTGTATATTTATTTCGTTATACTTCTTAAAATCAAATTTTTCTTTATTTTGTATTTTAGATTTTATTGCCATATCCATGTTTTTAGCTATATCATTTATATCTTTACTTATAATAATTCCATAGTTATTACCAATTATTGTTTCGCTATCTGACACATTAGTTGTTATTACAGGTAAATTTAATATCTTAGCTTCGTTATAAACCACTGGAAATCCTTCATATTCTGATGTTAATATTAAATAATCACTTATTTTAAAATATGGATATGGATTTTTCTTTTTACCTAAGAAAATAATATACTTCTCTAAATCAAAATCTTGCACCATTTTAGTATATTGTTTTTTATCTTTTCCGTCTCCTATAATTATTACCTTGAATTGTACATTTTTTTTCTTTAATATCTTTGCACTTTCAATAATTCTGCTTACTTTTTTATCTTTTTCAGTAAGTCTTCCAACATATAAGAAAGTAGTTGTATTATCTTCTTTCTTTTCTGCAATATTTTCTTCTGAAAGTTTTATTATTTTATTGTAGTCAATTATATTATTTATTACTATACTATTTTCTCCAAACTTTGCAAATTGTTCTATAAAAGCATTTTTAGCATCATTTGATACAAATATTATTTTCGAAAATTGTTTAATATTTAATTGTTCAAAAAATTTATTAAATTCATTTTTATCATTGTTAAAAAGAGTCATATAATTTGAATGTACCCAAAGCACACTATTTTTTGAAGCTGTTCTTGCAACAAATGAACCTGGCAAAGAATATGTAGCATAGCTTGCTGAAAAATCGAATTTATTTTTATATTTTAATATAAATTTTGTTCTTTTTGCTAGGTTTATAATTTTTCTTAAAAAAACATTTTTATTATTACTAGGTGAGTATTCTATAATTTTTATTTTTTTATCTATATCTTCTAAAAATATTCCCTGTTTTTTTTCTAAAACAAGTGTTATTTCATATTGTTTTTTTGCAAGTTCATTTAGAAGTGTAACTAATGCTGTTTCTATTCCGCCAACATCAAGTGAATATGCTGAAAACAGTAACTTTTTCATTTATTTTACCTCTTATTTTTTTCTTTTGTAATTTTATATTGAAACACTATATTTGTCAAGAAAAATAGACACGTTCTCCACGTGTCTACCTTAATTTTATATTTCCATTTGTGTTCCTAAAAAACTTGCTGCAGATTGTGCAACTTTTTTCTCTACATCATTCATTTTTGTTCTTGGCTCTTTTGATATTAATATTACTGTTCCAATGGCATCTCCATCTGAAATTATTGGATATACTATTTGTGAATTAAATTTTCTTTCTTTGTTATCATTTTTTACTATTGGAACTGAAACATCGTTGTTTTCATTGCTTGTATATACTTCTTTGTCTTCCATTATTTGTTCTACTTCTTGGCTTAAATTTTGTTCTAATAATTCTTTCTTTGCTCCACCTGATACAGCAATTACAGTATCTTTATCTGTTATGCATGCAATGTGTCCTGTTGTTTTTGCAAGTGTTTCTGCATATCCTATTGCAAATTCTGAAAGTTCGCCTATTGGAGAATATTTCTTTAAAATTACTTGACCTTCTCTATCTGTAAATATTTCAAGAGGGTCTCCCTCTTTTATCCTTAAAGTTTTTCTTATTTCTTTTGGTATAACAACTCTACCTAAATCATCAATTCTTCTTACAACACCTGTGGCTTTCATAAATTTCCTCCTTTTATTTTTGCTCTTTTTTTATGTCTATTTTTATTTTGTCAAAAAAGGAAATTTTTATTCAAAAATTATTTTTCTTTATTCTTCTCTTCTTCCTAAGAATGGTGTTTTATATTTATCTAAAATATAGCCCAATTCTTTAGAAAAGTCTTTTAACATTACAATTTTTATTGAAATGTCTTTTCCATGGATATAATCATCCATTGTTTGTTTCAATTGCTTTATATTTTTCATTTCTGGTTCTATTTCTTTTGTGTATTTTTCTGCTCTTTTTACTAATTTTTCTTTTATTGTTACTATATCTTCGTTGCTTGCGCATGATATTCTTTGAAATGCTTGATATGAATCATAATATTTAAATATTGGTACATTCATACATTCTTTATCAAATCTTTCGTAGAAAGTTTCCATCTTCATAGGAATATTTTTAAATATTTCTTCTGCTTTTTCTGTTAACATTTTATCTTTTAATTTTAAATTTAGTTCATTAAATCTTTTTAAAATTTCTTCCATATCTTCATTCATTTCGCCATCTACAGTAATTTTAGCTAATTCTTCTTCAACATTATCACAATATTTTGATTTTAATGAAGATATATTCATGCCATTTAAAAATACACTTTTTATTGTTTTTATATCATACATAATTAATCCTTTTTTAGCAAAGTAATTAAAATATGTATATAATTTAACAATATCTATAAGTTCTAATTCTCCATTTTTTACACTGTTCATTATTGAATCCATTGCTGGAATAAATTGATCATCTGGTATTTTCCAATATTCTTCTGTTAGTAGTCTTTTGTATGCAGGTAATTTATCTAAATCTATTGTATTAACTATTACATCCATGTCTCTTTTAAATATTTTCATGTCAAAAATACGTGTACGTACATATTTTTCAATAAATTTGAAAAATCTATATTCTGCTTTAAAATTGTAATAATAATTACTATCAAATTCTTTTATATAGAATTGCCTATTATCTGATAATACTCTAGAAGAAACTAAGATAGCTTTATATTCTTCATTGTTTTCTATATTTATAAATTTATCTTTTGTTACTTTTCCTGCTTTTATTTCAAAAGAAACAGCTATAGTAAATATAAGCATTGTTTGTAATACTCGATTGCTTGTTTTAGGATAGTTTTTACTTACCATTTCAAATATTTTTTTAAAGTCATTTAAAGCATGTTTTAAAATACGTAAGTTTCTAGTTCCACTTTTATTAAATGTTGATATAATTAATCCTGTATTTTCTCTTAAAAATCTTATTAATTCTGGCGAATTTTCAAACCTCATAAGCAATCCATTTATTATATAATTAAATTCTGGTGCATATTCAAAAGTTTCACCTATTAATTTTTCTTTAATTCTTTCATACTCGTTTGCTTTATCAAAAACATATTCTATTTTATCTTTTATTTGTTCTACCATTGGTTTGTCTGTTTTAGTAAGTGTTCCTTCTTTATCTAGAAGATATGTTGCAATAAATGTTTTCATTTCTACATTTGAATTTTTTATTTTTGTAGATAACTCTTTTTCGTTACATATAATTATTGTTTTTATATGGTCGTGTTCAACAAAATTGTTTATATATCCTAAAATATCTATAACATCTACATTTGCTCTTTCTAGGTCATCAAAACACAATATTTTATCATCTGTAGAGAAAAATTTAGCATAATCTATTTTATCTCCATTTTGTGTAACTCCAAAAAAGTTTGCCATATCAAGACCTGTTTTAGCATATTCTGGAATTGAAGTTTGTCCATGTGAATTCATATATTTTCTTAAATTTTTGTCCATTAGTTGTGTTGTTTCTATAAATATTTTTTTGCTTATATCTTCTAAGTTAGAAATACCATATAAAGACATATAAATTGTGGTATATTGCTTACCATTTATTTGCATAGATTCTATTTTATTACGAACTTTGTGGTTCCAAAAATAAGTTTTTCCACTTCCCCACTCACCATTTATCATTATGGCATAATCTGTGTAATCTGCTCTTATATAATCTAAAATACTTTCAACTAAATCTTCCATACGTATTCCTCCTATTTTTAATCTTTCGCTATTGTTATAACTCCAATATGTTTTACTCCTGCGCTTTTTAATAATTTGCTACATTCTTTAGCTGTACTTCCTGTTGTATATACATCATCTAATATGAGTACTTTTTTATTTTTAATTACAGTTTCATTTTTAACAGCATACGCTCCTTTTAAATTGCTTTTTCTTTCTGCTTTATTCAATGTACTCTGTGGAGCTGTGTTTTTTATTTTAAAAAGGACATCGTTTTTAAGCTCTAATTTTTCAATATTACTGGCTAATTCCTTTGCTATAAGTAGAGTTTGATTATATCCTCTTTCTTTAAATCTTTGTTTTGAAATTGAAACTGGAATGATTATATCATAACTTTTTATAAATCTATATATTTTTTTGTTTTTTAACATAATTTGAACAAAAAATTTATATAAATATGCTTTATCTCTAAATTTATATTGTATAATTTTTGTTCTTATAATTCCCTTATAGTCAAAAATATACAATTGCTTGTTGTAATAACAATTTTTCACATTTGCTATCTTTGTTTTTTCAATTTTATATAAATTATTTAAGCAATTGTTGCAAATCGCCTCTTTCGAAATTTTATTACATATTCCACATTTTACCGGAAACAAAAAGTTCAAAAAATCCATTATTCATATCCTTCCTGTCCCCCTAATTGCATTAATTTGTAAGCAAGCCCTGTATTTCTATTTTTATTATTATCATTATTAATCATATAATCAATAGTTCTATTGCTACCAATAATTATTAACAATTCTTTTGCTCTTGTTATACTTGTATATAACAAATTTCTTGTTAATAACATTGGATATGCAGGCGGAATTGCTATTATTACTACATCAAACTCGCTCCCTTGAGATTTATGTATTGTAATACTGTATGCATGTTCTAATTGGTCTAAATCTGAATATAAATACCATGCTGTTTTTCCATCATCAAATTTTACTCTTATTTGTTTTTCTTCTTCATTAACCTTTTGAATTCTTCCAAGTTCACCATTAAAAATTCCTGTTCCATTTTCTTCTTGCTTTTCCCAATATAAGTCGTAATTATTTTTAGTTTGCATTACTCTGTCGCCTTCTCTAAAAATAATTTCTCCACTTTTCTTTTCTCTTTTTCCAACTACAGATGGGTTAAGTTCTTTTTGCAATACTTTATTTAGTTCTTTTGTGCCTAACATTCCTTTTTTAGTTGGTGTTAAAATTTGTATATTGTCAAAGAAGTTGTAATTTCCATAGTTTTGTAATCTTCCCTTACATAGTGAAACAAGTTCATATAGCATTTTTTCTTGGCTATTTTCATTTATATAGAAAAAGTCTTGCTTTAATTCATCTTCTGATTCATTTGCTTTTATAAATTGATTTCCTTCATTTACTCTATGTGCATTTAATATTATTTTACTTTTTGCAGCTTGTCTAAAAATTTCATTTAGGTGTATTGTTTCAATTGTATCAGATTCTATTATGTTTTTTAAAATATTCCCTGGTCCTACAGATGGTAATTGGTCTGCATCTCCTACTAAAACTAATTTTGTTCCTAAATATACTGCCTTTAACAAATAATTCATTAAAAACATATCTACCATAGAAATTTCATCCACAACAATTACATCTGCATCTATTGGTGTAATATTATTGTTATTTACATTTTTGAAATCATCTTCTATTTTTCCAATTTCTAAGAGCCTATGTAAAGTTTTAGCTTCTTCTCCTGTTGTTTCTGTAATTCTTTTTGCCGCTCTTCCAGTTGGTGCACATAGCACAACTTTTTTTCCATGAATTTTATAAATATCTATTAAAGTTTTTATTATTGTTGTTTTACCTGTTCCTGGTCCACCTGTTATAACTGTTACATTATTTTCATTTACTTTTTTTATTGCTTCTTTTTGTTTCTCAGATAATTCAATAGAGTTTGCTTTTTCTGCCTTTTCAAGTTCTTTGTTAAAATTGCTCATTTTTTTAATATTTTTTGAATTCTGAAGTGTTAATAATTTTTGAGCTATATTGTTTTCTGCATCATAAAAATATTTTAAATATACCCATTCTTCTTCATATCTTTTTTCTATTTCAATTTCTTCTTTTAGTATTAATTCTCTTAAAGATTCTTCAATTCTATCTGTATCTACACCTAATAAATCACTTACATATTTTATTAAATTTTGTTTTAGTGTACAACAATGACCATTTAAGCTTATTTTTCCTAAACTAAATTTAATTCCGCTTTTTACTCTTTTAGAATTATCTAAAGACATGCCAAAATATAATGCCATTTTATCTATCTTTTTAAAATCAACATTTTGTATTATATCAACTAACAAATATGGATTATTTTCTATTTCTTCTATTGTTGATGTTCCAAGTTCTTTATATATTTTTTTTGCACTCGAAACATTAATTCCAAACTTCTCTAAAAATCCAACTATTTGCCATAATTCCCAGTTTTCTACAAATTCTTTGCTCATTTCTTCTGCTCTTGCTTCTGTAATTCCCTTTATTTGAGCAAGTTTTTTTGGTTCAAATTTAAAAACATTTATTGTGTCTTCACCAAAAGTTGTAACAATTCTTTTAGCTATTGATGGACCTATTCCTTTAATTGTTCCATTTGCTAAATAACGTTCTAAAGCATCTAATGTTTGTGGCATAAGCTTTTCAAAAGTTTCTATTTTAAATTGTTCTCCATATTCTTGGTGAATAATGTGTTTTCCAAACATTTTTAGAGTGTCTCCAACATTTATAAATGGAAGATAACCTGTTACAGTTATTTCTTCACCTTCGTTTGTTTCTACAACAGCAATTGTATAGCTATTTACATCATTTTGAAAAATAAATTCGATTATTTGACCTTGTAGTTCTTCCAAAATTTTTTCCTCTTTTCTATGTCTCTTTTATTTTTGCCATTGTATCATTTAAACAAAAAAATAGCAATCTTAAATTGATTGCCATTTTATTTTCTTTGTTTTACTGCCTCATATATTACAATTCCTGCTGAAACTGAAGCATTTAATGATGTTACTTTCCCTTTCATTGGTATTTTTACTAAAAAATCACAATTTTCTTTTACTAGTCTACTCATTCCAAAACCTTCACTTCCAATTACTATTGCAAGTGGACCTTTTAAATCTTGATTGTAATAATATGTATCTGTGTCCATATCTGTTCCACATACCCATACTCCATTTTCTTTTAAATAGTTTATTGTCTCATTTAAATTATTTACTCTTGCAATTTTCATATGTTCTACTGCTCCAGCTGATGTTTTGTTTACTGTACTATTTACAGATGCAGCTCTTCTTTTTGGTATTATAACTCCGTTGCATCCTGCTGTTTCAGCAGTTCTTATAATTGAGCCTAAATTATGTGGGTCTTCTATTCCATCTAATATTAAAATAAAAGGATCCTCATTTTTATTTTTTGCATCTTCTAAAATATCTTCTACCTCACAATATTCAAATGGAGGTACAATAGCTATAACTCCTTGGCAATTTTCTGTTTGAGCCATCTCTTCTAATTGTCTTCTTTCTTTTTCTACAATTATTACTCTATTTTCTTTTGCCATTGCTATTATTTTGTTTATAGAACCGTGTTTTTCACCTTTTGCAATAAATATTTTATTAATATCTTTTCCTGATTCTAAAAGTTCTATAACAGAGTTTCTTCCTTCTACTTGATCATCATAAATTCTTTCTTCCTTGTTTTCATATTTTGGTTTTTGAATGTTTTTATTGTTATTTTGTTTATAATTTTTTTTCATATACTATCTTCCTTTACTTTTATTATCTTTTATGCTATTATGTTAATGTAACTTATGTATTACCATTTTTTTATTAACTCAAGGAGGTATTTTGCATGAAGATTTTAAAAATATTAAGAAAAAAATGGTTAACCCACAGAGTTTATAAATATACTCTGAAATATAGCGATGCTTTATCTAAATCTGAATATTACAATGAATTATCTAAAAGATATTCTGATGCTGCACTTATGTATGGTGAACATGGTTCTATTGTTCTTAGCAATTACCAACATTCTCAGGAGTACCAACTTCAAAGTAAGCACTTCAAAACTCTTGCCGATATCTATTTAAGTAAAAAAAATGATTTAGAAAAAGAATTGCACTCTTAAACTTATGGCAAGGTCTAGAAATAGGCCTTGTTTTCTTATTCATCATCTAATTTTAAAACAGATAAAAATGCTTCTTGTGGTATTTCTACATTTCCAATTTGTCGCATTTTCCTTTTACCTTTTTTCTGTTTTTCAAGTAATTTTTTCTTTCTTGTTATATCTCCACCATAACATTTTGCAAGTACATCTTTTCTCATTGCTGAAATTGTTTCTCTTGCAATTATTTGTCCTCCAATAACTGCTTGCAATGGAATACTAAATAATTGTCTTGGAATTACTGTTTTTAATTTTTCTATCATTTTCTTTCCACGAGCATAGCTGTTGCTTCTATGAACCATAAATGATAATGCATCTACACTTTCTCCATTTACATGAATATCTAGTTTTACTAAGTCTGATCTTCTATATTCTTTAAATTCATAATCAAATGAAGCATATCCTTTTGTTTTTGATTTTAAATTATCAAAAAAGTCATAAATTATTTCATTTAATGGCATTTCATATGTTATTGTAACTCTAGATTCATCTAAATATTCCATACCAATATATATTCCACGTCTATTTTGACATATTTCCATTATGTTTCCTACATACTCTTTTGGAGTTAAAATTTCAGCTGTTACAAAAGGTTCTTCTATATATGATATTTTTTGAGTTTCTGGCAAATCTGCTGGATTATATAATTCTATTACCTCCCCATCTGTTTTATAAACCTTATAAATAACTGATGGAGATGTTGTAATTAGGCTTAAGTCAAATTCTCTATCTAATCTTTCTTCTATAATCTCTAAATGTAAAAGCCCTAAAAATCCACATCTAAAGCCATAACCTAAAGCAGATGATGTTTCCTGTTCAAATTCTAAAGCCGCATCATTTAATTGCAGTTTTTCTAAAGCAACTTTTAAATTTTCATAATCGCTACCATCAACAGGATATAAGCCACAATATACCATAGGATTAACTTTTTTATATCCTGGTAAAGGCTCTTTTGCAGGTCTGTTTTTTAGAGTAATTGTATCTCCAACATGAATATCTGATAATGTTTTTATACTTGCTGCTATATATCCAACTTCTCCAGCTTTTAACTCGTTTGTAGGCGAATACTCTCCTGGTTCAAAATAACCAACTTCTGTAACTGTAAATACTTTGTTTGTTGCCATAAGCAAAATTTCATCGCCAACTTTAACAGTTCCATCTTTAACTCTAACATAACTTACAGCACCTTTATAATTATCATAAAAAGAATCGAAAATTAAACACTTAAGTTCAGCATTTTCGTCTCCAGAAGGTGCTGGTATATCTGTAACAATTCTCTCTAAAACCTCATCTACATTTAATCCAGATTTAGCAGAAATACAAGGAGCATCTTCAGCTGGAATACCTATAATATCTTCAATTTCCTTTTTAACTTCATCTGGTCTAGCATTTGGAAGGTCAATTTTATTTATAACAGGTAAAATTTCCAAATTATTATCAATAGCCAAATACACATTAGCCAAAGTTTGAGCCTCAACCCCTTGGCTACTATCCACAACAAGAACAGCACCATCACAAGCAGCCAAACTACGAGAAACCTCATAATTAAAATCAACATGTCCAGGTGTATCTATTAAATTCAAAATATACTCATTACCATCCTTAGCCTTGTATAACATTCTAACAGCTTGAGACTTAATAGTAATACCACGTTCACGCTCAATATCCATATTATCCAAAACTTGAGACTCCATCTCTCTTTTAGAAAGCACCCCAGTCATCTCGATCAATCTATCCGCCAAAGTAGACTTACCATGGTCAATATGAGCAATAATACTAAAATTTCTAATAAACTTTTGTCTATTCTGCATAATTCCTCCAATTTATTATAAACATTTGTTTTGATTTGTGTTGACTTTTATATAAATTAAATATATAATTCTATAGAAACAAGGAAAAGCAGAGTGTGGTATCTACCTACTTTAATATAGAAAGTGAGGTGATACTTATGTTAGAAGGAGCATTATTACAATTATTATTTTTATCATTAATAATGAATGTAATCCTCGCTATAATTTCTCTTATTATAATAACAGTATCATACAAAAAGGAAAAGAAAAACCGTATTGGGAAAAAGGAGAATGTGCAATGAAGAAAAAATGGTGGCACGATAAAGTAGCTTATCAGATTTATCCAAAAAGTTTTTTAGACACAGACGGAGACGGAATCGGCGATTTAAAGGGAATCATTTCAAAACTGGATTATTTAAAGGAGCTTGGTATCGACATCATCTGGCTCTCTCCGGTTTATGAATCTCCTTTTGTCGATCAGGGATACGATATTTCCGATTATTATAAAATTGCAGAACAGTTTGGCACTATGGATGATTTCGACACACTTGTTGCTGAAATGAAAAAACGCGGCATGCATCTGATCATGGATCTCGTTGTAAATCACTGCTCCGACAAACACGAATGGTTCCAGAAGGCACTTGCTGACCCGGACGGTCCTTATGCCGGCTACTTCTATTTCCGCGAGGGAAAAAACGGCAAGGCACCAAGCAATTACCGCTCCAATTTTGGTGGTCCTGCATGGACAAAAGTTCCAGGCACAAATAAATATTATCTCCACACCTTCGCTAAGGAACAGCCCGATTTAAACTGGGAGAACCCGGTCGTCCGCAAAAAAATCTATGAGATGATCAACTGGTGGTTTGAAAAAGGCATTTCCGGTTTCCGTATCGATGCCATCATCAATATCAAGAAAAATCTTGATTTTCCATCCTTCCCGGCGGACGGCGATGACGGACTTGTCTCCTGCGATAAAATGTTAGCTTCC
>USJU01000019.1 GCA_900555085.1 uncultured Clostridium sp. | reverse complement strand
TATTTTATCTTTAACTGCTAAAGCTTTATATGCCAAATCTCTTATAGATCTACTTACTCTTATTGAATTATTGTCTCTTAAATATCTCCTAATCTCTCCAATAATCATAGGTACAGCATATGTGCTGAATTGTACATTTTGATTTAAATCAAAATTATCTATAGCTTTTATGAGCCCTATACACCCTATTTGAAATAAATCATCTGCATTTTCTCCTCTATTTTTAAATCTTTTAATTACACTTAAAACTAATCTTAAATTACCATTTACAAATTTTTCTCTTGCTTCTAAATCTCCTTTTTTTATTTCTTCTAATAATATCTTCTTTTCTTCATTTGATAGTACTGGTAATTCTGAAGTATTAACTCCACTTATTTCTACCTTTGTTATCAAACAAAAAACCTCCTTTGAAAATAATGTTAATATCATTATTTCCAAAAGAGATTTGTTTATTCTATTTTAAATTTCTTTCCAATTGTTCTTTCATCTATAAAGTCTTTTATATTTTGAGCAACTTGAGAATCTGTTAAATTTTCTTCGTATTTTAATGTATCATCCATTGCATTAAATTTTTCAGCTATTTCTCTTAATTTGCAAAAATCATAATCTTTGTTAATTAGTCTGCTTAATATATATTTTTGATATTCATTAATTAACATATCTATTGAAATTTTTTCTTCCATATTATTATTCTCCTTTGTAAATTTATTCTTCTGTTTTTTTATCTTCAAATAAAGATGAAAAGTCAAATTCTATTTCTTGGCTATTATTAGATATATTTGAAAAATCAAATTCTATTCCTCCATCACGTTCTGTACTTTCGTCTTTCATTATTGATTTTGAAACATTATTCATCTTATTAAAATTCTTCATATCACTTTTTATTTTTTTTAGATCTGAATTTTGTCTTGATATTTCGTTTTCTATTACTCCATCTTCAATTATATTTAAAAATTCAAACATAGAATCTGTTATTTCTTCTCTTCTTTCTGCTCTTAAATATTCAACTATTTCTTCATTAGTTAAAGTTTTTCCATTATATATTTCAGGTAACTTACACATTTTTCCTGTTCTTAAAATACTATTAAAAGAAATCAAGGCTTTATTATGGGTTGCTCTTCTGTTTTTATCTAATTTTATACTTTTTTCTGTCCATCCAGATCTATCAAAATTTCCTGCATTACGAACAATTTTACTTTGTCTCATTATATCTACATGATCATATTCATAAGCTAAATGTGCATAATATACTTGTTCTGTTCTTAATTCTCTATATTTCATCATATTATATATGTCTGTTAGCAAGCTTGGATCTGCTTGTAAATATTGTTTTATTATATCTATATCAACATCTTCATTAATCATATTTTCTCCTCCTACATAATTATTAAAACATAACTTATTAAAAAAGTAAATAGTCACCCAATTGGGTGACTATCTGCTATGTAACATTTGGCGAAAATATTTAGTTACACTCCGCCACAGTTCCAAATCGGAACCTTCATAGTTAAGAACAGCTCCTGTTTTTTCTGCATGTTCTTTTGCTGCTTCTCTTAAAGATGAAAAATCTACTTTTTCATTTTTAAGTTTTGCAAGTACAATATTACGTTTTTCGAGTTCCAATTTTTCAAATGTATCCATAATTTTGCTCCTTTGTGCTTGACAACGGTTCCATATACATTATAGCATTTTCCAAAGTTCAAGTCAACATAATATCATCGTTATTCTTTAAAGACAAAATAATAATTAAGATCAAATTTCGCGAAGCAAGTGGGGACCTTTCCGACCTTCTTCAAAATTCTTTGAATTTTGTTAGAAAGACGTGAATGTGGAGCTTCGATTAAATTTTAGATTAATTTATTATTTAGCCTTATTTAACCAATAATTACATATCAAACAAAAAGAGTAGCTATTAGCTACTCTTTTTATTTAATTCTCTTAAAGAATCCAGTTTCTTAAAAAAATTTACAGTTTCTTCTGACGAATCTACTTTAAGACTACTCTCCTTTATTTTATTGTAGATTTCATCTTTCACCCAATTTGATTCAATTGACACATAAATTGCTTTGTCAATTTTAGACTTAGTTGTACAAAATTTTCTAGCTAAATTTTCTTTATTTATCCTTTCTTCAATAAAAAGATGTGTAATTTCTTTCGCTTCTTTTCGTGAAAATGGAAATTCAGCATATTCTCTTCTAAGTTTCTTTAACTCAGAATATTTGTTTTCAGTTCTGTAAGATGTACCAGAATGTAGCTGTGCATTATAAGATGTTTTTTCTTCCATCCTTTTTACAATTACATCATCAACAACTCCCCAGATTACTGCATATTCTAAAATTTTATAATAGCAACTATCTGTAATTTGATAATAATTTGTAATGTATGGTTTGCTAATTCCATTATCTGTATTAGCATAAAATTCTGCAACTTCTCTTACATATGCTCGCATTTGTCTCCGGTTTCTTGTTTTTTCCAGTTCACTATAATTTTTTCTTTTCATACAAACTCCTCCTATCTAAATTATTATTCAAGGATTTTTACGTTACAACTGCATATATTATACTACTTTTTTTAATATTTCTCAACTAGTTTTGCTTAATATGTCTTTTTTCATTTTCTTTATTATCTTTTTTTCTAGTCTTGATATATAACTTTGTGATATTCCGCAACATATCTGCTACTTCTTTTTGTGTTTTTTCGTCTCCTGTTATAAATCCAAATCTTAATTCCATTATATTTTTTTCTCTATTGTTCAACTTTTTTATAGATTCCCTTAAGAGTTTTCTATCTACTTCATCTTCTATATTTCTTGATGTTATGTCTGAATCTGTTCCCAATATATCTGATAGTAATAACTCGTTTCCGTCTCCATCTTGGTTTAGTGGTTCATCTATTGAAACTTCTCCTTTTATTCTATTACTTCTTCTTAAAAACATGAGTATTTCATTTTCTATACATCTTGAAGCATATGTTGCAAGTTTTATTTTTTTATCTAACTTAAATGTGTTTACTCCTTTCATTAGTCCTATTGTTCCAATAGATATTAAATCTTCCAGCCCTACACCTGTGTTTTCAAATTTTTTTGCTATATATACTACTAATCTCAAATTTCTTTCTACTAATATTTTTCTTGCTTCATCGTCTCCTTTATCTAATAGTTTTAACATTTCTTCTTCTTCTTTTCCTTCTAATGGTGGTGGTAATGTTTGACTTCCTCCAACATAAAATATTGGCATTTCTTCTACTTCTTCTTTATTTATGTATTTTACATATATAGTATTTACACTAGTTTTTAATAAGTTCAGAATATTCATTATTTATCGTACCTCCATTCAATATTTCTAGACCTATAAGTCCATTGTATTCAGAATTTTTAAATAATTTTTTTTCGGAAATTCCTATTAAAATATTATTTATTTCTATAATTTCTTCTTCATACTCAATTTTTACTATGTCTGGCTTAAATGCAATTATTAATCCATGTTCTTTTCCTAATGAAGAAAATGGTACAATTTTTAATTTAGAAATGTATTTATTAATCTTTTCATCTTCTGTGTCAAATTCACCTCCTAAAATTTTATGCATATTTTTTATTAACTTTTCTGGCAAAAGTTTTTCTGCAATTTCTATATCTATAATTGCTACAGGTTTTCTTGTAATTGGATCTTTTAACATATTTCCTGTATCTAACATTGCTTTTACAATTTCTTCTCTTTCATCTAATTTAACTTTCATAATGCAGTTCATTTCTGATTTTGTTATTTTTTTCTTTATTATTTTAAATACTATATTTACTAATATGAATCCTAATATAGCCCCCAGTAATATTGTTGTTGTGGCATATCTTCCAACATATACTCCATTTTTTATTAATATATTTTGTGGTTTTACAAAATATATTGTTGCTATTGCTGCACCGCCAAAGGCAAAAGATACTAAATAAAATGTTAGAATTTCTTTTAAATGTGTTTTTACTTTTTTAGAATTAAATGCTATATATGTCATTGCAATAGATAGTAATATTTTCATAAAAATTCCAAATAAAGATTTTAAGTTTGTAATATATGTTACAACAACATAAATACTGCCTAATATACTGGCTACAAATATTCGTGTATATGATATTTTTTCTCGTAGCACTAAGCCTGTAGATAGTAAAATTATAAAATTCATTATTATATTTTCTAAAAAAATAATATCTATGTATATAGTCATTTTTATTCCTTAACTTTATAAATTATTTAAAATAATATATTGTATTTTCTGAAGGTATTTTATAATTTTGTTTTTTAAAAGTCTGTCATTTCTTAGTGGCGAAAAAAAGAAATAATCTACAAAAGTAGATTATTTCTTTTCTTATTTTTATATATCTGATTTTATTTTTGTTTTTTTCTTAAAAAAGATGGTATGTCTAAGTCGTTTGATGATGAATTTTCAACACTTGCTGGTATTGAACTTATTTTTTCGTTCCAAGCTTTTGAAACTATTTTGCTTCCTAATCCTGCATCTTTCTTTTCGAATTCTGTTGCAATAACTGTTATAACAATCTCATCATGTATATCTTCATCTATTACTGCACCAAAGATTATGTTTGCTTCTGGATCAACACTTCTTTGTACTAATTCTGCAGCTGTATTTACTTCTTGTAATCCTAAGTCTGTTCCACCTGTTATGTTTATAATTACTCCTCTTGCTCCTTCTATTGATGTTTCTAGTAATGGACTTTCTGTTGCTTGTTTAGCAGCATCTTCTGCTCTATTTTCTCCAGATGCTCTACCAATTCCCATATGAGCTACTCCAGAATTTAACATTATTGTTTTTACATCTGCAAAGTCTAAGTTTACTAATCCTGTAACTGCTATTAAGTCTGATATACCTTGTACACCTTGTCTTAATACATCATCTGCCATTTTGAAAGCTTCCATTATAGATGTTTTTCTATCTATTATTTGTAATAATTTATCATTTGGTATTATTACTAATGTATCAACTTTGCTTTTTAAACTTTCAATTCCTCTATCTGCTTGTGATAATCTTTTCTTTCCTTCAAATGTAAATGGTTTTGTTACAACACCTATTGTAAGTATTCCCATTTCTTTTGCAATTCCTGCTACCATTGGTGCAGCACCTGTTCCAGTTCCTCCACCCATTCCAGCAGTAACAAATACCATATCTGCTCCTCTTAAAGCTTCTTCTATTTCTGATTTGTTTTCTTCTGCTGCTTGAGCTCCAATATCAGGATTTGCTCCAGCTCCTAAACCTTTTGTTATTTTTTCTCCTATTTGAATTTTTGTTCCTGCTTTTGATTTTTGAACAAGTTGTTGTCTATCTGTATTTACAGCTATAAATTCTACTCCTTTAATTCCTGATTCAATCATTCTATCTACGGCATTGTTTCCAGCTCCTCCAACACCAACAACTTTTATTACTGCAGCTCCATCCATAGGTCTTTCATATTCCATATTATTGTTATTATTTTCAAAATCCATCATAAATTTATCCTCCCAAATTTTCTTTCTTAAAAATCAAATATTTCTATGTATAGAAAAATTCTTTAATCTTTCCTAATATAGTTTTAACAAAACTTTCTTCTCCTTCTGTATCTATACTGCTTGAAACACTTTTAGTAAAAGGTTTTGAGGCAATATATCTTACTAAGGCATATGCTGTTCTGTATGTTGGTTTAACAGTACTTATTAATCTTCCTGTTGCCATTTTAACTGGTATATTTAATATTATTTTTCCTGCAACATCGCTTTTGTTAATATTGCTTATACCTTGTCCTGTTAATATAACATTGTTTACTCTTGGTTTTATATTTTGAAGTGTTATATCTTTATTAACTAGTGAAAAGATTTCTTCAATTCTTGCTTCCATTATTTCTATTAGTTCTGAACTTTTTATTGTTTTGTTTCTATTTTCTTCTCTAACTGTATTTAATAAAATGTCGTTATCATTATCTATAAATGATTTTAATGCTAGTCCATATTGTCTTTTTAATTTTTCTGCTTCTTCTTCAGAAATGTTAAGAACTAATGAAATATCATTAGAAATATTATTTCCTCCAAGAGGTATTGTGTTTGTGTATACAAAAGAAGATCCTTCAAATATACCTATTTCAGTGTTTCCTGCTCCTATGTCTAATATCATAACATTATCGTTTAATTCATTTACATCTAAAATTAAATTTCTTTCGGCTAATGTTACTGGAACTAATCCATTAATATCTAGTCCTACTTTTTTAAATATTGAAACTAGTTTTTTTATGTATTCTTTATCTGCTAAAACAATTTGTGCTTTTAATGTAAATGAGCTACTTAAGTTTCCTATTGGATCTTCTGTAATTTTTCCATTATCTAAAATAAATTTATCTGGTACTATGTCTATTAAAGATTGATTTTCGGGAATCTCTATATCTTTAACCTGCATTAAAGCTAATTGTACATCTTTTGATGATATTCCAGCATATTTATCTTTTACATCTTTTGTTATACTGTTTTGAACTACAGTTACATACTTTCCTGGTATTGTAATATAAGAAGAATTTATTTTAAATCCTGTTTCAGCTTCTGCATCATTTATTACATTTGCTATACTTTTTGCAACTTCTTCTTCATCAATTATTTTACACTTTTTTATTCCAGTGCATTTTCTTGAACAGTTGCTTATAATTTCAATTTGATTGAAATTATTTACTTCTCCTATAACAACAGAAACCTTGGAAGTCCCTATATCCATACCGACTATAATATCACCTATTGCCAAGACTTTTTCCTCCAATTTTTATGTTTTATTTTTCGAGATTTAGAATATTATATTTTTTGACAAAAGTCAATAGATTTTGTAATATTTCTGTAATATTTTTGTAATGGTGTCGTAACATTTTCTGTTTTTTATTGAAATATCAATGTTTTTCTATTTTTCAACATTTTTTATAACGTCCTTTGCCTTATTTACAATTTTCTTTTCCATCCATTTATCTACAAGTTCTCTTCTTATTATTGATAAATTTGTAAACATTCTACCTACAAATACAACAATGGCTGCTAAATATATATCAACATTTAGTCTTTCTCCTAAGTATGTTAGTATTATTGCAAGTATTGCATTTCCAAAAAAACCCGAAACAAATATTTTCATATCAAAGTTTTTCTTTATAACTCCTACAAAAGCTCCAAAAACAGAATCTAATGCTGCTATTATTGCAACAGCTAAATAACCTGAAAATGTATATGGAATAATTGGAGCATTTATTCCTAGTATTGCCCCTATGGCACATCCTAATATTATTGCAATTATTATAATCATTGTAATCTCCTCCAAAATAAATAATTTATTTTATACTTTTTAGTTTTAACTCACCTGTATATTTAGATATATTTACATTTTTTTCTTGAGTAATTGTTATTTCTTTTCCTTTACTCTTTAATGTGTCTGAATAACCACCTTTTGCACTTAATCCACTCATTAAATATTGTTCGTTTCCAATTGCTTTTATTTCATATGGTGCACTTGTTCTGTTTCCATTTATTATTATATATGAATTTACATCTACTATTTCTGTTAAGTTAATTATTCTTTCTCCATTTATACTAATTGCTTCTGCACCAGCTAATTTTAATTCATTTACTAATTTTAATAAATCTTCTGCAACAATAGCATTATCTGATGTTCCCTTTATATTAATAATAATTCCTTGTCCCTCAACATCTGTTGTTCCTAATCTTGTTCTAACTTGTGAAAGTTCATCATTAATAACTTCTGTTGTTTCTTGATTGTTTGCAGTTTTTTCTTTATATTCATTTATTTTTTTGTTATCTTCATCAATTTTACTTTGTGTTTCTTCATATTTTTGCTTCCATAATTCTGCTTGTTCTGTAAGTTCATCTTCTCTCATATTTTCAATTAATGTAATATCTGTTTCTTTAACAGTTCTTAATTGTACTGTCATAACAAAAGCAAATATCACACATATAATCCCAATTGTAATTGCAATTATTCCATGTTCTTTTTTCAAAAAAATTCACCTCTTAGCCTATTTTACATCTTTTAAATAATTAAAGTTAATTGTTCCATTATATTTTTCTATTGTTATGTTATTTGATTTTTTTATATTTGATACAATTCCAGATTCGTTTAATAATTCTATATAACCACCTGGTCTGTTTAATGCTTCGTATAAAGTTTCTGAATTTCCAATTGCTTTAATTATAAATGGTGCACCTACTTTTTCCCCATTAATTTGTGCTACATTTCCTGCACATGTAATTGAAGTTGTATTTATAAGTCTTTCTCCATTTATACTTATTGCTTCTGCTCCAGCATTTTTTAGTTCATTTACTACACTTAAAATATCTATATCGTGTACAACATAATAACTCATATCATTTGTAGCTGTTTCTGATGTAATATTTTGATTATCTTTTAAAGTAATTTCAACACCTTCTCCTGTTGCATCTGTTAATCCTAATACTGTATTTCCAACTTTTATTTCTTTTTCACTATCTTGAGATGTTTCATCGTTTTTAGTTGCCTTTTCTCTTTGTTTTTCAAGTTCTTTTTCAACTTTTGTTAATTCTTGCGATGCATTATCTGCTTTTTCTTTCCATCTTAAAACTTCATCTCTTAATTCATTTTCTTCAGAATTGACATTTGTTTCAATCCCAGAATTTCTCACAGTTTTTACTTGAATAATTATTGCAGCTGTTAATAATACGCATACAATTCCTAAAATAATTCCTATATTTCTTTTATTCAATCCAACTAGCCTCCCTAAAATATACCTTTTCTAAATTTTCTATGAAAATTTCTCCTGTTTTTCCTTTTTCTTTTGTTAATATTTCTTTTAACATAAGTATTTTATCATTTATATTGCTTGCATTTCCTAAGTGAATCTTCTTTCCTTCGCCTTGCATAATAACACAAAAATCATTAGTATTTGAGACATCTATACAAGTTATTTCGCTTTCTATTTCATTATTTTTTATGTTTTCTATTATTTTTTGTGCTATATTTATTTTTTCTAAATCATCATCTGAAATTCTATTTCCTGGTACTAAATTCTCTGTACTTGTTGAAAACCCTTTTATTTCTGGAAGTTTTTCCACTTCATTTGAAATTTCTAATATGTATCCTTGTTTATCTAAATAAATATAGCTACCATAATTTGAAATAAAAAAGTCTCTATTTCTTTCTTCTACATTAATTATTATTGTAGAAGGTAGTTTTCTTTTTACTTGAACACTTTCAATATAAGGTTCTTCTTTTATATTTTCTATAATGTTTTTCTTTGAATATTGATATGTATTTACATTTAATGATATTTTAGATAAACTTTCTATTCTTTCATTAGAAATTCTGCTATTTCCTTCAACATTAATTTCTGTAACATTAAAAATAGGTGTTGTCATTACAAATATTGTTGCTCCAATTATAAATGCCATTAAAAATATAATTTTAATAATTCTTTTAAAATTTACTTTTTTTCGTTTTTTGTCTTTTATTCCTTTACTTTCGATATTTTTATTATTTTTTGCTTTTTGATAATCAGAGCTGGTTTTCTTGTTGCTAGCTTTTTTAACTGCATTATTTTTTTTACTTGTAGATGGCTTGTCCTTTTGATTTTTAGGAATAACATTTACCCCTATAACAATCTCATTATCAAAGTTAAATTTTTGACTTTGAGGGGCAGCTTTTTTATCTGCCCTTTTTTTACTATTTTTTTGTTTAACATTTTCTTTCAGATGTTTACTCTTATTAGCCATATTATTCACCTTCTCTAATAATAATTTTAGCACCTAATTTTTGAAGTTTTTTGTCTAAATTTTCATAACCTCTTAAAACATATTCTATATTTGTAACTTCAGTTTTTCCTTTAGCTGCAAGTCCAGCAACTACTAAAGCTGCTCCTCCACGCAAATCTGTGCTTTTTACCTTTGCACCATTTAGTTTTCTAGTTCCTTTTACTACAGCTGTTTTTCCTTCTATTTTTATTTTTGCACCCATTTTAATAAGTTCTGCTGTATATTTATATCTGTTTTCAAATATATTTTCAACAATTATTGATGTTCCTTTTGCAATTGTAAGTACACTTGTAATTATAGATTGCATATCTGTTGGAAATCCTGGATAAGGCATTGTTTTAATATCTACTGCTTTTAATTTTTTTGGAGCTTCAATATATATATAATCTTTTTCAACTATAATTTTACAGTCCAGTTTTTCTAATTTATATATAATGGAACTTATATGCTCTGGTATAACTTTATTTATTTTTACTTTTCCTCCCGTAATTGCAGCAGCACATAAAATGGTTCCGGCTTCTATTCTATCTGGCATAATTGTATATGATACATCTTTTTTTATTTGTTTTATTCCTTCAATTACTATTTCACTTTCACCAGCACCAGTTACTTTCGCTCCCATCTTTACTAAAAAGTTTTGCAAATCAACTATTTCTGGTTCTCTAGCTGCATTTTTTATTATTGTTGTTCCTTCTCCATATACAGAAGCTAACATTATATTTTCTGTCGCTCCAACACTTGGAAAATCTAAAGTTATTTCACTACTTAATATTTTATCACAATTACATTTTATATAACCTGATTCCTCTTCAATATTAATTCCAATTTTTTTAAACCCCTCTAAATGTAAATCTATTGGTCTTGAACCAATATCACATCCTCCTGGATAAGAGAATACCACCTCTTTATTTCTTGAAATTAATGCTCCTGCTAGTATAACAGAAGATCTCATTTGATTCATTAAATCATCTGGAATTTCTTTTTTATTTATTTTTCTTGAATCGATAATTATTTTACCACTATTCTTCTTTATTTTGCAACCTAAAACCTTAAGTATTTTTAACATTATTTGTACATCATGTATATTTGGAACATTGTATAATTTTGTAATCCCTTTATTTAACAAACATGCAGCAATTATTGGAAGGCTAGCATTTTTTGAGCCAGATATATCAATTTCACCTTCAAGCCTTTTTCCTCCATTAATTATATAACTTGCCATAATAATCACCTTTCTATATGTAATTCTGGTATATAGTATGTAAACTTTACGTAATTTGTGATTTTTGACAAATTTAAAAATATACGCTAAAATAACTATGTAGACAACAATTTAGCAAAAAGTCCCCAAAAGAAATTTATTTATTTTTATATGGGGCAAAGGAGACAATAATGTTCAAAGAAAAACACAGTTGCAAAGATTTAAAAATCTGCAAAGGAAAATGTCAGAAAAAAACAAAAGAAGGTTTAACATCTTCACAATGTGCGAGATGTGAACTTTCAAAAGAAAGAATTCTTTCAGAATTAGCACGAAGTAATTCTAAATAAAATAGGATTCTTTAAAACAAACAATAAGGAAACCCTATTGGGTTTCTCTTTTTTTACCATTTTACAATTAACTTATCAAATTTAGAGTTTATATAATTTGTTAGTTTCTTCATAAACTCATCTGATTTTATTTCGCTTTTAGCAACCATATCCAGTCCTTTTTCCCAACTTGCTGTAAGCTTAGGATTTAACATATCTGGCATAGATTTATTTACTATATTATATATTATTTCTCCTTTTTGTGTTGGTGTTACAATATTTGTTTTTTTATTTATTTGAATATATTGTATTCTTTCTAGTTTTTTAATTATCTCTCCACGTGTTGCACTTGTTCCAATTCCTGCGCCCTTTATTTGTTCTCTTAGTTCTTCCTCTTCTATTAATTTACCTGCATTTTCCATTGCTAAAATTAAATTTCCTGCATTATATCTTGAAGGTGGTGATGTTTCAGCATCTTTCAATTCAAAGTTTTTCACATCTACAATTTGACCTTTTTTTAGTGTATTTAGTATTTCTATGTTTGTTTCATCTTTTTTATTTATTTCGTTATTTTTCTTAGGGTCGCCTAAGGACTCTTCTCCTACGTTATTTTCTTTACTCCTTACATTAAATTCTTTTTTTAGAATTTCGCGATACCCTTGCTTTACACATACTTTACCTGTTGCATAAAATGTTTCATTTTCTACATTTACTGTAACATTTACCTTATTAAATTCAGCTGGTGGATAAAAAATTGCTATAAATCTTTCTACAATTAATTTATAAATTTGCTTTTGCAATTCTGGCAATTTATCATAATTTTCATATCCTTGTCCTGTTGGAATTATTGCATAGTGGTCTGTTATTTTTTTATCATCAACATATTTTGTTTTCGCCAAATTATTTATAGGATATTTTTCTTCTATCATTTTCTTTATATAGCCTTGAACTTCTTTGTCTTTATATCCTTTTGTTATTCCATTCAAATTTTTAGATATTTCTTTTGCAACAGCTGTTGATAGAACTCTTGCATCTGTTCTTGGATATGTTACTAATTTTTTTTCGTATAAATTTTGTATTATTTCTAGTGTTTCATCTGGCTTTATTTTAAATTTTTTAGAGCATTCATTTTGAATTTCTGCTAAATTAAATAAAAGTGGTGCATTTTCTTTTTGCTTGCTCTTTTTTAGTTCTGTTATTTTAGCTTCTTTTCCCTGCAAAGATAAAATAAACTTCTTAGCATCTGCTTCTTTTTTAAATCCGGTTTCATTATATAAGCAATTGTTTTCAAATACTTTAGAATTTGGATTTGATTTCCACTCTGCTTTGAAAGAACTTTCTTCATTTCCAAATTCACCTACAATTTTATAATATTTTGTTTTTACAAAATTTCTAATTTCTAACTCTCTTGAAACAATCATTCCTAGTACACATGTCATTACCCTACCAACTGATATTGAAGCTTTATCTTCATTTATTTGTCTAGCTAAATTTCTTCCTTGAGTAATTGAAAGCAATCTTGAAAAATTAATTCCTATTAAATAATCTTCTTTTGCTCTTAAATATGCACTATCTGATAAACTATCATATTCAGACTCATCTTTTGCCTCTCTTATTCCCCTTTGAATTTCTTCTTCTGTTTGTGAGTCTATCCAAACTCTTTTTATTTTTGCTTTTGGATTTGGTTTTGCCATCATAAAAACAAGCCTTTGTATGTATTCTCCTTCACGTCCAGAGTCACCTGCATTATAAATTTCTTCTACATCTTCTCTTTGTAATAAAGATTGTACAATATTAAATTGTTTTTGAACTGCTGGTATTATTTCATATTTCCACTCTTTCGGAATAAACGGAAGTGTATCTAATCTCCAAAATTTAAGATTTTCATCATACTTTTCTGGATAGCTCATTGTTACTAAATGCCCAACACACCAAGTTATTATCCAATTTTCAGATTCTAAATAGCCATCATTTCTTTTTGCATTTAATTTTAATGCTTTAGAAAATTCCATTGCAACAGATGGCTTTTCTGTTATTAATAATTTTTTGCCCATCTTAACATCCTTTTTCTTCTACATTTTTTTGCTCTCATATAAACATTATAATGTATTCTATATTAATTCAATTTATTTTACAATATATTTAATCTAAAATTCTTGAAATCTTTTATTTGATGTTATATAATAACAATTAAATTTATTTAGAGAATGGAGGCTTTTTTAGTATGGCTTATAATTTTAAAGAAGTAGAAAAAAAATGGCAAGAAAAGTGGTATAAAGAAGGTACTTTTAATGCTGATTCTAGTTTTACTAATCCTAAAAAATGGTATGGTTTAATAGAATTTCCTTATCCTTCTGGACAAGGTTTGCATGTTGGTCACCCTAGAAGTTATACTGCTCTTGATATTATTGCAAGAAAAAGAAGAATGCAAGGTTACAATGTTTTGTTTCCAATTGGTTTTGATGCTTTTGGTTTACCTGCTGAAAACTTTGCTATTAAAAATCATGTTCATCCAAAAATTACAACAGAGAAAAATATAGCACATTTTAAAGAGCAATTAAAATCTATTGGTTTTTCTTTTGATTGGTCAAGAGAAATAAATACAACAGATCCAAATTATTATAAATGGACTCAATGGATTTTTATACAATTATTCAAAAAAGGACTTGCTTACAAAACAACAATGCCTATTAACTTTTGCACTGGTTGTAAAGTTGGCTTAGCAAACGAAGAAGTTGTAAATGGTGTTTGTGAAAGATGTGGTAGCCCTGTTGTTCAAAAAGAAAAATCTGAATGGATGCTAAAAATTACTAAATATGCACAAAGATTAATTGATGATTTAGATGACCTAGACTTTTTAGACAAAATTAAAACTCAACAAAAAAACTGGATTGGTAGAAGTGAAGGTGCTGAAGTTAAATTCAAAATTTCTGGAACAGAAGATGAACTTACAGTTTACACAACAAGACCAGATACTTTATTTGGTGCAACATATATGGTAATTGCTCCTGAACATAAATTAATAGAAAAATATTCTTCAAAAATTACAAATATGGATGAAATTGAAGCTTATAAAAAACAAGCAAGTTTAAAATCTGATTTTGAAAGAGCAGAAATTAACAAAGATAAAACTGGTGTAGAAATTAAAGGAATTAAAGCTATTAATCCTTTAACTGGAACTGAAATTCCAGTTTGGATTTCCGATTATGTTTTAAGTACATATGGAACTGGTGCTATAATGGCTGTTCCTGCACATGATACAAGAGACTATGAATTTGCTACAAAATTCAATTTACCAATTATTCAAGTTGTAGATGGGGATAATGTTGATTTAATCCAAGAAGCATTCACAGATGTATCCACAGGAAAACTTATTAATTCTGGATTTTTAAATGGTCTTGAAGTAAAAGATGCTAAAAAGAAAGTTATTGAATATTTAGAAGAACATAATATTGGAACTAAAAAAGTTAATTATAAATTACGTGATTGGGTATTTTCTAGACAACGTTATTGGGGAGAACCTATTCCAATGGTTCATTGTGAAAAATGTGGATGGGTTCCAATACCAGAAGAAGAATTACCACTTCAATTACCAGAAGTAGAAAATTTTGAACCTGGAGAAAATGGAGAATCTCCACTTGCAAAAATGACAGATTGGATTAATACAACATGTCCACATTGTGGAGCACCTGCTAAAAGAGAAACAGATACTATGCCTCAATGGGCTGGTTCATCTTGGTATTTCTTAAGATATATGGACCCACACAATGATAAAGCTTTAGCTTCAAAAGAAGCTTTAGAATATTGGTCTCCTGTTGACTGGTATAATGGTGGTATGGAGCATACAACTCTACACTTACTATATTCAAGATTCTGGCATAAATTTTTATATGATATTGGAGTTGTTCCAACAAAAGAACCATATCAAAAACGTACTTCTCATGGTATGATTTTAGGTGATAATGGTGAAAAAATGAGTAAATCTAAAGGTAATGTTATTAATCCAGATGACATTGTAGATGAATTTGGTGCAGATACTTTTAGAGTTTATGAAATGTTTATGGGACCATTTGACCAATCTGCGGCTTGGAGTATGGATAGTATTCGTGGATGTTCTAAATTCCTAGATAGAGTTTGGAATTTACAAACAATTTTAGTTGATGGAGATGCATATTCTTCTGAAATGGAAAAAATAATGCATAAATCTATTAAAAAAGTTACAAACGATATAGAAGAAATGAAGTTTAATACTTGTGTTTCTACATTTATGACAATGGTTAATGAATTTTATAAATTAAAAAGAATAAATAAGGCTGAATTAAAAACATTTATTACATTGTTAAATCCATTTGCTCCACACATTACTGAAGAATTAAACAAAATTGCTGGATTTACAGAAGATATTTCAACATATGAATGGCCAAGTTTTGATGAATCTAAAACAATAGATGATACTGTTACAATTGCAATTCAATTTAATGGAAAACTAAAAGGAACTGTAGATGTTCAAAAAGATTCTGATGAATCTGTTGTAAAAGAAAAAGTTCATAAAGAAATAGATTCTAAATTAGATGGAAAACAAGTTATTAAAGAAATTTATGTAAAAAATAAAATTTACAATATAGTTGTAAAATAAATATGAATTTTCTATTATATGAAAAGAGGACCAATAAATAATTGGTCCTCCCATTTTTTGCGCAAAAACCTCTCTTCTTTTAATGTTGGATATCTTTATCCTCTCTTTTGCACTTCTGATTTCCAACTGTACAAGAGGTTTTGCATGCTGATTGACATGAAGCCTGGCATTTGCCACATCCACCTTTTTTAGCAGAATCTGCTAAATTGGCTTTGTTAATTGTCTTAATGTGCTTCATATTTCTACTCCTTTCTAAAAAGAAAGTTTACAGTTACTTTTCTATTATACATTACAATTTTATTTTTTTCTACTCTTTTGTAACATTTTTGTAACATTTATTTAAAGAAGATGTAACATTTTTTGTTTAATTTTGTAGTATAATAGTATTGATTAGATACTAAGGAGAAATTTAATGAGCATTGAATCAGATTTAAAAAAAGAAGGTATTGAAGTACAAACAAAATTAGATACATTAAAAGTAAATTCTATTGCAAAAACAATAGCAGAATTATTAGTAAAAGCATTTCCAGAGCATAACTTTAAAACAGATGAACTATTTAAAAAACTTGCTCGTTTAAATATGTACACAGCTAAAGTTCCAAATGGATTATCTGAAGCTAATTATTTTTACAAAAACACTTCAATTTATTATAATGAAAAAATAGATTTAAATGATATTTATAAATATGCATTACATGAATGTATTCACTATTTACAAGAAAGAAAGAGTTCTAGAGGTAAACTTATAAGACTTGGATTATGCGATATGGCAGGTGTAAAAGTATATGGACTTGGAATAAATGAAGCTGCAACACAATATACAACAGCTAAAGCACTTCATTTAAAAAATGATACTGTTAAATATTATGGTATAACATTTGATACAATTAGTCCAAATTTTTATCCTCTTGAATGTAACATAATTGCCCAAATGGCATATATTACAGGAGAATATTCTTTGCTTGATAGTACTTTTAATAGTAATAATAGCTTTAAAAATAAATTTATAGAAGCAACTTCAAAAGATACATATGAAATTGTAGAAAGTAATTTTGATAAAATTTTATTTTCTGAAGAAGATTTAATAAAACTTAATAACAAACTTGCATTAGAAGAACATAATGATGCTCCTATACAAGCAAAAATAACAAAACAAAAACATATAATAAAAAATACATTTTTTGAAACACAAAATTTAATTATAGAATCTTATTTTAACAATTACTTTAATTCTATAAAAACAGTAGAAGAAGTAGATAAATTTAGAAGAAAATTATATAATTATAAAAATTTAATAGGCATTACCGAAGATTACTTTTTCTTTAACAATTATTATATAAAAATGATGGAGAAACTTGAAGATAAGAAAGCTGCAATAGAAAATGGTATTGAGTATGTATTTAATACACATACAGATATGGTTTCTTCAAAACAAAA
>USJU01000018.1 GCA_900555085.1 uncultured Clostridium sp. | reverse complement strand
GGTGAAAAAATAATGCCAAAGAGAGTTTTATTATCAGGAAATGAAGCTGTAGCTACAGCTTTAAGACAGATTAATCCGGATGTTTTCCCGGCATTTCCAATTACACCTTCAACAGAAATTCCTCAGTATTTTTCTACTTTTGTTGCTAATGGCACAGTTGATACTGAATTTGTTGCTGTTGAGAGTGAACATAGTGCTATGAGTGCTTGTATTGGTGCTGAGGCTGCAGGTGCAAGAGCTATGACTGCTACTTCTGCAAATGGATTATCTTTTATGTGGGAAATGATTTATATTGCTTCTTCTATGAGATTGCCTATTGTTATGAACTTAGTAAATAGAGCTGTTTCAGGACCTTTAAATATTCACAATGACCATTCAGATGCAATGGGTGTTCGTGATAGTGGTTGGATTATGCTTTTCTCTGAAAATAATCAAGAAGCTTATGATAATACTTTAATGGCTCATAGAATTGCTGAACATAAAGATGTTCAATTACCTTTAATGGTTTGCCAAGATGGTTTTATTACATCTCATTCCATAGAAAATATTGAACTTTTAGATGATGATACTGTTAAAGATTTTGTAGGAACTTATAAACCAGAACATTATTTATTAAATAGCAATGAACCTATTGCTATGGGGCCTTTAGACTTACAAGCTTTTCTTTTTGAACATAAAGCTCAACAAGCTGAGGCTATGAAAAATGCGAAAAAAGTTATTTTAGATGTAGCTAAAGATTTTGAAAAAATAACTGGTAGAAAATATTCTTTCTTTGAAGAATATAGAATGGAAGATAGCGAAATTGCTATTGTTTGTATGAATTCTACTGCTGGAACTACAAAATTTGTTGTAGATTCTTTAAGAAATAAAGGAATTAAAGCAGGAATGTTAAAATTAAGAGTATTTAGACCTTTCCCTGCTGAAGAAATTGCCAAAGCTTTAGAAAATCAAAAAGCTGTAGCTGTTCTTGATAAAGCCGATTCTTTAAATGCTGCTGGTGGTGCTTTGTTTGAAGATGTAACTTCTGCTATGTATGTTAATAATAAAAAAGTTCCTATTGTTAATTATATTTATGGAATTGGTGGTAGAGATACTACTTCTACAGATATTGAGAGTGTTTTTGATGATTTAATTGATATTTGTAATGGAGAAAAAATTGTTAGTCCTTACAAATATTTAGGATTGAGAAAATAATTTTTACGTAATAATATTTTTTTCGACTTCGCCATACGGGTCGCCCTAAGAATGCCGACCCCTACAATAAAAATAGAAATTTTCTATAATAACATAGGGCGACCAATGTTCGCCACTACATATAAATTTATAAAATTATCGTAGCGGCGGTCATTGACCGCCATAAAGAAATTAAAATATTTCAGAAAGGATTGATTTTTAATGCCTTATAATGTTAAACAAATTGTTGGTAATAAACCTTCTAGATTTACAGAAGGTCATAGAATGTGTGCTGGTTGTGGTGCTCCTCCTGTTGCTAGAATGGTTCTTAGAGCTCTAAATGAAGATGATCATGCAGTTATCTCTTGTGCAACGGGTTGTATGGAGGTTTCTACTTTTATCTACCCATACTCTGCATGGACAGACTCTTTTATACATACTGCTTTCGAATGTACTTCTGCTACACTTTCAGGTGCAGAGGCAGCTTATAAATCTATGAAAAAACAAGGTAAATTACCTCAAGATAAAGATACAAAATTTATTGCTTTTGGTGGAGATGGTGGGACTTACGATATAGGTCTTCAAAGTTTATCTGGTGCAATGGAAAGAGGTCATAATTTAACTTATGTTTGCTATGATAATGGCGCATATATGAATACAGGTATTCAACGTTCTTCTGCAACTCCAAAATTTGCGGATACTACAACATCTCCTGTTGGAAAAGTTATACCTGGCAAAATGCAAGTTAGAAAAGATTTAACTAAAATTATGGTTGGTCATCATATACCTTATGTTGCACAAACATTAGCTATGACAAACTTTAAAGATTTGTATGAAAAATCTGAAAAGGCAATTTATACAGATGGACCTACATTTTTAAATGTTTTAAGTCCTTGCCCTCGTGGTTGGGGATATCCTACAGATGAATTAATGACTATCAACAAATTAGCTGCAGATACTTGCTACTGGCCATTATATGAAGTTGTAAATGGTGTATATAAAATAACTTATAAACCAGCGAAAAAACTTCCAATCGAAGAATTTTTAAGACCACAAAAAAGATTTAAACATATGTTTAAACCTGGAAACGAATGGATGATAGAAGAATTTCAAAAAGAAGTTGATGCAAGATGGGAAGAACTTTTAAAATTAGAGGAATTAACAAATAGATAAAAAATCAAACGGGCGGACTTAAGGCGTCCGCCCCTACAACGTCTGGAATTAAATTTTATAATATAATAAAAATGATAAATATATTTGTTAATTAAAAAAAATTTATTTGTCATTTGTTATCTAAAAAAATTCCTATTTTTTATTTCACTATAAACTTTATCAACTTCTAATTTATCTCCCTCAATAGCAACAACCTTCGCCTTTGGAACTTTGTAATCATCAATTTCAAATTTTACATTATCTTTTTCATATACATATCTTTTTCTTGTTAATTTCTTATGAAGTTTAAATTTTAACATTTCCAATAATGAATTAACAAATTCCATATTATTTGTAACTTCAATTTCACCAGATTCTCTACAAATTTTCAAGGTATCTTCTGTTTCATTTTCATCTTTTAAATCAAAAAATATCTTCTCATTTCCTTTAGTATAATTTTTCGTTATGCGAGCTAAAATTTTATTACCGTTTTTATATAGTTCTCGTATTTGATTGCCTTCACTTGTTTTTTTATAATCATTTTTTTCACAATATTGAATATATGGCTCAATTTCTTTTACATAAAAAGAATATTCATACTCTTTATTCATAAATTTCTCTCTTTCTTTATATAATAAATTCTAAGCTTTTATTTGTCAATACTTTTAAATTTGTTTTCTAGCAACAAAAACAACATTCAATTTATGAATGTTGTTTTTGCATTTCATCAATAATAATTAAAATGTTTTTCTAACATTTTTCTTCAGAAATCACGTAATGAGAACACTTAAGAACAACAAATACATCATGTGTTGTGTTGAATGTTTCATATCCCAATGTGATAAAGTCATATTTTTCAATATTGTTCGAAAGTCCTCTAACCTTAGCACATCCGCCATCAACATCTGATGCAGCTGACAAATGTTTACAACAATATCTTCCAAAAGAACATTTGTGTTCTCCTATAATGTCATCCACATCGACTTCAAAATTCCGTATTTCAGTATAATAATAAGTATCCCTATCTTTTAATACAAATCCCGGAATATCTGAATTACGATATTCTTCAAGTTGTATTGCAGAAATAATTTTTAGTGGAATTTTCCCTATAATCTCAGAATCAATTACTTTCTTATTTATAGGTTTGCTTTCATCTTCTACATTCCGTGTTTCTTCATTTGTCTCCAGGACTTCAACTACTTCAGATATTATAGGTAGTTCCAAATATCCTCCTTCATTGCGTTCAATTTTTGCTTTAACGTTAGTTTTTCTCATATAAAATGCCCTCCTTATTATTGGTTAAATAGATATCTATCTATTTAAAAAATTAAACGTTTCTGACTTCATTATTATAACATATTATTTTCAATAGTTCAATATTATGTAAATTATTTTTAATTAAAAAGTTAATAAAAGAATAAAAATGACCATTTAAACTAGTCATTTTTATTCTTTTATTAACTTTTTTAGAAACTTCTTCCGCCTCCGCCGTGTGATCTTCCGCTGCTACTTCTGTGTGTTGAGCTTCCTCCTGAACTTGAAGATGTTTCTATTTTTACTTTTGATACATGTTTATTTACAAATGTATCTGAATTTCTACTTAATTTTAATGGTTGTGTTATGTAGTTACTTGCTTCTTTTTTCTTTCTGGGTTTTCTATGTGTTGCAAGTCCTATACATATTAAAACTATTGTTGCTATTCCGGCAAATATTAATGAATTACATATCATTTTTGAAACTGTTACTACTTTGCTTCCTCCTGTTAGTCCTTTATTTGCAAAGTAGCTTGCTTTATCTATAAATTGCTCGGCACATCCATTATAGTCTTTATTTGATATTTCATCGTATGTATAATCTAAAATTGTATTTATTCTACTGTCTGTGTATATTTTTATTGCATCTCCTGTAGTTGAAATCCACATTTTTCTATTCTGCATATCTATTAAAAATAATAAACCACTTTTATTTGCGCCTTTCCCAAAGTTGTTATAATCGTAAAAATCATCTGCATATGCCATAGATGAGGATTTCGGATTTGAATTTATTGTTACTATTGCCATGTCCATATTGTATTTATTTATAAATTCTTGAACTTTATTATATAGTTCTATTTCTTCTTCATCTGTTATTAAATTTGCATAATCATATATCTTTTTTGTTTCATCTACTACAGGTGTTGTTTCTTTTGCAGTTTGTGAAGTTGTAGTATTTGTATATGTACTGTTACTATATGTATTTGAACTATTTGTATTTAAAGTATTATTACTGTATGAGTTTGTTACTATATTTGTAGCGTATGAATTTGAAAACATTATAATTACTAAACAAATTACTAAACTTAAAACTATTTTTATTTTTTTATTCATTTACATCATTCCCCTTATAATATTATATAAAAATGCTAAAACAAAGCCTATTCCAAAGAATAATAATCCTTTTTTAATTACCTTATTTATACATACAGGCACTTTTCCTACAACTTGCTTTGTTTGACCGTTCATGGCGAATGTGTACATTTTTTCTTTATATTTTATATTTAACATCCAAACAGGTAAAAGTGCATATTCTACTTCTCCTTTTTGAATGTTAATATTGCTACTATTTACAGAAACTGTATTATATCCAGTTATTGTTCTTTTAAGTTCGTTTACAGTTGTATTTTCCATTCTTGTTTTCGCTCTTTCATACACTGCATCTTGAGTTAAATCGTATTTTTCTGCTAAAAAACCTGATAAATATGACCTATTAAAAGGTACAAATTTACTGTAATCATATGGCTCTATTGAATCCATAATTTCATCTTCAAATTTAGTAGATCCATCTACAGGCAAATCTGTAATTTCTAATTCTCCGCTTCTTATGCAATTATATATAGAAGTTTCTGTGTATCTATAATTACCTGATGTCCATCTTCTTATACTTTCTGCAGTTGCTGTTATATCTCCTGTTGTTTTTCCATCGTATAGCCAAAATGGTATATATACTCCTGTTATTTTTTCAATATTTTCTTTATTATGAAAATCTGGTGGTGAAAACCATCTTTTCTTTACATTTTTTTGAAATTCATTTATTGCATCTTCTTTTTTTGTTGCAAAGGGAATTAACTTATCTGGTTTAAACTCTCCTTGCAATCTATTTTTCATTATTGCTGTATTTCCACAATATACACAATGTGTAGCAACAGTATTTTCATCTGTTACAACTGTTGCTCCACAGTTAGGACATGAGTATTCATCTATGTTTATATCTATATCCTCATTACTTTCTTTTGATTGTTGTTTTTCAAAAGTATCAACATCATAAGACATTCCACAATATTCACATTTCCATTTTTGTGATGTTGGATCAAATTTTATATTTGCTCCACAACTCGGACATTTATTATCTACAGTTGTTTTCATAGATTACTCCTTTAATTTAATTTTGTTCCACAATCTGGGCAAAATTTTGTGTCTTTGTCTACTTTTTTACCACAATTTGGGCAAAATGCTTTTTCTGGTTTTTTTGCTCCGCAATCTGGACAGAAATTTCCATTTACTTGTTTTTTACAGTTTGGACATTCCCAAGTTTCAGTAGAAGTTGTATTATTAGTAGAATTATTTTGTACTGGTGTAGCATTTTGCCATGGAGATGTTGTAGCTCCTCCCATCATTCCTCCAGATGCCATATTAGCCATTCCAACTCCAACAAATCCATTTGTTGCTCCATTTGGGTTATTTGCTGCATCTTTCATAGATTGAGCATATGCTCCAACCATTGTTCCTTGTTGTATATACGCATTTGAACTTAATTCGTAATTATTAATTTTTTCTTGTGATTCATCATCTAATGAAACAGATTCAATATTAAATCCGATTATAGAAATTCCTCTTTTTTGTATTGCTTCATCGTAATTTCCCTCTGCCATTATTTCTTTTACTTTATCTTTTTGGCTTGGAAGTGAACGAACCGGTATTTTATTTACACATCCTAATTGATTTAATACTTTTTCAAATGAGTCCATAACTTCACTTCTCATTTGTTCTAACAATTCATCTTTTCTATATTCATCACTCATACCTGCTATTTCATTCATAAATGTTGCAGGATTTATAATTTTAAATGTATATGTACCAAAGCATTTTATAAAAACAGATAAAGGAATAGTTTCACCTGTCATTTGATTTGGTATTGCATGAGACCAATCGTCATACATTACTGGTGCTGGTGTACCAAATTTGTTATTTATAATTTCTTTAATATTAAAGAAAAATACTGCTTGTTGTTTTGCAGATGCTCCATTAAATGTAAATCTTTGCCACATTTCTTTGAACATTCCTTTAAATTCACCTTCAAATAAAGAAGGTGTAGAAGATGTATCAAATTTATAGTATCCTTCTTCTGCTGTTGCATCTATAACTCTACCATTATCAAAAATAATAGCACATTGTCCTGGTCCTACTATAATTGCACTTCCATTTGAAATAACTCCATTTTTGGTAGTAACTTTTTTCATTAAAATATCATTACCCATTTCATCACATCTTAATGCTTCTTTCCATTGATCGTGTAAAGTGCTTCCAACAGCACCTACAGTTGCTTTAATTAATCCCATAATTTTTCCTCCTAAAATTTATTAATACAAGTTAATTTTATTCTATTTGTATGCTCTTTGTCAATTGAAAATGCTGGTTTATTTATTTTCCTTTGTAGGTATACGTATTACTACTTCTGTACCTTTTCCATATTCACTTTTTATATCTATTGTTCCTTGGTTTCTATCTAATATTTCCTTTGCAATTGAAAGACCAAGTCCTGAACCTCCCATTTTTCTTGTACGCGCCTTATCCACCCTATAAAATCTTTCAAAAATTCTTTTTAAATCATCTTCTGGAATTCCAATTCCATTATCTATTATTTTTATATACGCATCATTATAAACAAATCCAACGTATATTTTTATGCTTCCGTTTTCGTCTGTGTATTTTATGCTGTTTGTTAATATATTTATTACAACTCTTTCTATTCCATCTTTTTCTGCATATACATTTGGAACATTTGCTGTAACAAAACATTCAACTCCTATATTTTTCTTGTCTAACTCAATTTGTAACTTATCTTGGCACCTTTTTACTAATGCTCCTAAATCAAATTCTTCTTTTTTTACTTCCATTTTTCCTTGATCAAATCTTGAAAGTGATAAAAGGTCTGTAACAAGTTTTGCCATTCTTCTTGCTTCTGTACTAATAACTCCTAAGAATTTTGCTTGCATTTCTTTATCATATTCGCTTTCTATTAGAGTATCTGAATACCCCATAATAGATGTTATTGGTGTTTTTAATTCGTGTGATACATCTGCTATAAATTCTTTTCTCATATTATCTAGTTTTACATGTTCCGTAATATCTTGTATTACAACTATTATTCCAGCAGCTCTTTCATTTTCATCTTTAAAAGGTGCAAATAGCAATTTTAAATATTTATCTTTTACTTGAATTTGTGTGTTTTGAGATGTCCAATTTTCTAAATAAATAATTTTTTCCATGTTTAATTCGTCATCATACTTAGAAAAAATTTTATCAAAACTATCGTCTTCTGGCATAATTTCTAAGCTTCTTGTCGCTGCTGGATTTATTAAAATAATTCTTCCTTCTAAGTTAAAGGCTATAATTCCATCTGTCATATGTAATAAAATAGTTTCAATTTGCCTTTTTTGTCTTGTTGCTTCATTTAAATTTTGCTTTAATTCTGCTGTCATTATACTAAATGCATTAACAAGTTCATCTACATCATTTTTTCTTTTCTTTTTCTTTGTATTTGTTGGAATTAAATCCAAACTTTCACCATTTGCAATTCGTTCTGCACTTTTTACAAGCTTTCTCATTGGAGATACAATAGATTTAGAAATATATATTCCAGATAAAATAGAAATTACTCCAAATCCAACAAGAGAACCTATTGTAACTTTTTTTATTTGATTTATTTTTTCATTATATTCTTCTATATTTTGTGTTACACTTGTTTCTTTTATTTGCTCTTCATATATATTTTTGTAAAAAATTCCTAAACCAGAAATTATAATTGTACCAATTATAAAGAAAATTAATATTATTTTTGTTTGTGTTTCTTTGAACATTTATTTTTTCTCTCTTTCTTTTATATTTGTTTTTATTTTACATTAATTCATTATTTTTTATTATAAAAAAAGGTTCGGAGACTTCCGAACCTTTTTCTAGTAATCCGTGGCTATGTAGTAACCTACGCCTCTTTTTGTAATTAATATTTTTGGATTTGATGTATCTTTTTCTATTTTTTCTCTAATTCTTCTTACTGTAACATCCACTGTTCTTATATCTCCATAATATTCATATCCCCAAACTTTTTCTAGTAATAACTCTCTTGTTACAACTTGTCCTGGTTGGTTTGCTAAATATTTTAATACCTCAAATTCTCTTAGTGTTAAATCTACAACTTTATCATTAACACGAACTTCAAATTTTTCGTAGTCTAATGATAATGGTCCAATTTTAATTTTTGTACCACTTTTTACATTTGAATTATCTGCACTACTTGCTGTTGCTTCGAACTTTCTTAAGTTTGCTTTAATTCTAGCCATTAATTCTCTAACACTAAATGGTTTAGTAATATAGTCATCGGCACCTAACTCTAGACCTAATATTTTATCAATTTCTTCGTCTTTAGCAGTAAGCATTAAAATTGGAACATTTAAGCTTTGTTTAATTCTTTTACATACTGTAAGACCATCCATTCTTGGAAGCATAATATCTAATAAAATTAAATCTGGTTCTTTTTCTAGAGCAATTTCAACTGCAGTAACACCATCATTTGCTTCTAAAGTTTCGTACCCTTCTTTTTCTAAATTGTATAAAAGTATATCTACTATAGGCTTTTCGTCATCTACAACTAAAATAGTTTTCTTTTCTTTTACTGTTTCCTCCACAAAGATTCCACCTTTCTTTGCTAATATTATTTACCTTATAGCACATTTATATCACAAAGATAACAAATAAACAAGGGAAATTTATAAATTTTTCCTTTATAAATTTCCCGCGCCTATTATTCCTGCATCATTGAATAGTTTTGCTGCTACTATATTTATGTTTTCACGTTTATTAAATAGTAGATTTTCTTTTATTATTTTTTCTTTTAGCAGTTCTAATAGTATACTTTGATAATATGTAAAACTTCCTCCTATTACTATTATTTCTGGCTCGAATATATTTATTAAATTTGATATTCCTATTGCTAAGTTTTCTACATATTCATTTATTATTTTTTGTATTTCATCTGTAATTTTTCCTTCTAATTTGGGCAATATTTCATAACTTATTGCATTTTGTGGCATTCCTAAACTTTGTGTTAATTTTGCTTTAAAGTTTTTCATTGAACCATATATATCAAAACAACCTACTTTTCCGCATTTACATTTTTCTCCGCTTTGTTTTATTGACATATGACCTATTTCTAATCCACTATATTTTTGCGGTTCAAATAATTTTCCGTTTATAAATAATGCTCCTCCAACACCTGTTCCAAGACATATAAATAAACTACTCTTATATTCTTTCATATTTCCATATAATTTTTCTGCCATTGCAGCACATTTTGCATCATTTTTTACTTGTATTTCTGTGTTTGGGTAGTATTTTTTTAAAGCTTTGCAAATATTATATTCTTGTATTCCTAAATTTACTGCGTTTTTTATTATTTGACCATCTTCAACAGTTCCTGGAGATGCTATTCCTATTTTTTTTATGTCTGATAAATATATATTTTTTTCTCTTAATAGGTTATTTATATTTGATACTATTGTTTCCTCTATAAATTGTTCTATTTTATTTTTTTCATATATTTGTATTTCTCTTTTTTCTAGAATTTCATCTTTTTCCACTAACCCTATTGCTATGTGGCTTCCTCCTATGTCTATTCCAATATTCATTTGTATATCTCCTTTTAACAAAGGCGACCAATGGTCGCCCCTACATTATTTATATTATTATTTCTTGCAAAACCTTATATAAATCCTAAACACCTGCGGCATCAAATAAGAAGTTACCCATATATACTTGTAGTGCTGGTACTAATATAACTAGAACGAAGAATACTAATACAACACCAACTAGAGCTTGTATTATTTGTGGCATTATTGCCATAATTTTTTGCATTATTTGTTCTATATCCATTTCCATGTATTCAACTAGTTTTTCCATCATTTCTGCTAAGTCTGTTTGCATACCTATTTTTAACATTTCTGTTATCATTGATGATGCAAGTCCAGATTTTTCAAATGGTTCAATCCATGAGGTACCCATTATTATGTTGTTTATCGCTGTTTCTATTATTGAAAGTAATACATAATTTGAAACAACATTTTTTGCAACTTCCAAAGAGTCTTGTATTCTCATTCCATTTTGTAGGTTTAAAAGCATGGCTTTCATAAATCTTGAAAAATCTATTGCAAAATTTAGCTCTCCAAAAACTGGCATTTTATATTTAAATAAATGAAAATTATATTTTCCTTTTGGTGTATTTATATAATATATTAATCCTGCAACAGCACCTATAAATACAACTGTTGGAATTAACCAATATTGTTCTATTAATTCAACAACATGTTTAAACCACAAAGTCGCAGCAGGTAGTTGTGCACTACTTCCAACAGATTCATATACACCTTCTACAACCGGTATACCAAATTTTGTTCCGACTACTAATAATACTAAAAGTAACACAACTAAAGCAACATTTGGTATAACCATTTTTCTAACTCTTTTATTTAAGTCGTCCGAATCTTCTAGATATTTTACTGCTTGTTGCAAAGATTGTTCCATAGAACCTGAAAGTTCTCCAACCTTAATCATATTTATATAAATGTATGGAAATACATTTGAATAATATTCCATAGTTGTAAACATATTTTCACCAGATTCTAGCCCTGCTAAAATATCTTCTAGTATTCCCTTAAATGTCCAGTTTTCTGTACTTTGTATTATTGTTGTTAGCGCATGTATATTGTTAAAGTTAGCCTTTTTTAACAAATAAAAATTTTCAGTAAATATAAGCAAGTCTCTTGTTGTTACTTTTTGATTTGCATTTAAAGATATCATTATTTTTTCTTTTAATGTAAATCCTTTAATATCTTGCTGCATAATATTTGCAGTATTTACATTTTTCATTATTTGACTAATATCTGAATAATTTTTTCTTTCTTTTTTCTGTTTTTTTGAATTTAGTATTAAACCTCTAACTGGCATAATACTAATGGGCATAAGATTGTTTCTTTTTAATCTTTGAACTACAGAATGTTTATTGGTTTCTTCTATTTTATTTTTTACTACTAGGCCACTTTCTGTAACAGCCTTATATGCAAATACAGGCATATAAGTTTTCCTCCTTAATTTGTTTTACCTCTTTTTATTTTTAATTGCATTATTGTTCTGTTTAATACTTCAATATTTTTTTCTTCTATTTGTGCTTTTGCTTGTTCTAAAGTTATTCTTTCGTCTACAAATAATTCTGCCAAAGAATTAATAATACCTATACTTCCTTTATCTGCTCCACTTTGTATAGCATCTTCTATTTCAGACACACTTATTTTGTCTTTTCTAATTATACCTGCAACAATGTTGTCTACTACCATAACCTCTGGAAGTAAAGCTAGACCTCCTTTTGTATCTGGTAATAGTCTTTGTGAAACAACTAATTTAAGAACTGATGATAATAAATATTTTATAGATGCTTGATCTCTAACTTCATAGAAGTTTATCATTCTATCTATTGTTTCTGCACAAGATTTTGTGTGCAAAGTTCCAATTACCAAGTGTCCAGATTCTGCCATTTCTATTCCTGCTTCCATTGTTTCTTTATCTCTAATCTCTCCTATTACAAGAATATCGCAGTCTTCTCTTAATGAGTTTTTAACACCATCGCTAAAAGTTAGAACATCTCTACCTTCTCCAACTTCTTTTTGAACTATCATAGATTTTTTACTATGGTGTCTAAATTCAACTGGGTTTTCTAGTGTAAGAATTTTTCTATTTTGATTTTCGTTTATATGGTTTATTAAAGCATTAAGTGTTGTTGTTTTACCAGAGTTTGTTTTACCAGTAACCAAAATTAATCCTTGTGGTTGGTATGTCATACGTCTTACAACATCTGGAACTCCTAAATCTTCGTATCTTGGAAGTGTACTTTTTATAAGTCTTAAAGTAAAAACTGGCACTTCATTTGCAATGGAAACATTTACTCTTAAACGTATATCTTTGTATTCATATGATGCATCTAATCTTTTGGTTGTTCTGTATACTTCATCTTTTTCAACATTTCCCATAACCAAATAGTCATATATTTCACTCATATCGTCTGGTGTTAATACATCCATTTCTTCTATTGGTTCTAGTCTTCTTCTTATTCTTAACATTGGTTTTAATTCATTTACTAAATGTATATCAGATGCATCTTTTTCAATAGCCACATCTAAAACTTTATCCATATTTACCATTTCATTTCCTCCTTAGTATATCACAAGTTTATTGTTTAATTCGTCTAAAGTTGTTATTCCATCTATAACTTTTTGAATTCCATCTGTAATTAGTGGTTTATAGCCATATTTAGCAGCTTCTCTTTTTATTTCTAACGTAGATTTATTATCTACAATTAATTGTTTTATTTCTTCATTTAAAACTAGTTGCTCAAATATACCTATTCTTTCGTAATAACCTGTTTGATTACAATGGTTGCATCCAACAACATCATATGTTTTTTTGCCTTCTAAATTGTATTCTACTCCATATCTATCGCCAATTCTTTTTATAATTTCTTTTTCTTCTTCATTGAAATCTCTTTCTTTTGCACAATTAGGACATATTTTTCTTACAAGTCTTTGTGATACAGATGTTGCAAGTGTACTTGCTATGTCATAGTTTGAAACACCAAACTTTCTAAGTCTTGTAATAACTTCTATTGCATCAATTGTGTGTATTGTTGATAATACATAGTGTCCTGTTTGACCTGATTGCATTGCTATTTCTGCTGTTTCATTATCTCTTATTTCTCCAACTAAAATTATATCTGGGTCTTGTCTTAAAACTGTTCTTAAAGAATCTGAAAAACTTGTTTTAGTATCAATTTCTATTTGGTTTAATCCTGGTATGCGTATTTCAACTGGGTCTTCTATTGTTGTTATATTAATTTCTGGTGCATTTAAGTAATCTATTATACTATATAGTGTTGTTGTTTTTCCTTCACCTGTAGGTGCTGCAACAACTACAATTGAATTCTTTTTGTTAAAACAGTCTTTTAATATTTTTTCGTCATTTGGAAATCCTAATTCGAAAATTCCTTTTATACTTTGATCTTTTTTTAGTAATCTTAAAACGAATTTTTCGCCAAAAATATTCTTTTGTGATGATACACGAATATTATATTCTGGATACATTGTTATTCTTCCATCTTGTGATTCTTGCTTTTCTTGGTGCATTTCGGAAATTGCTTTTAATCTACCTATTAATTGACTTTGCTTATCTTTGTCTATTTCTGCAACTGTAATTAATTCTCCATCTATTCTATATCTAATTCTAACTTTATCTTCTTCTGGCTCTATGTGAATATCACTAGTTCTTTTATCTATTGCTGTTTTTATTATACTATCTACAAGTGTTGTAATATCATTTTCAGCACTCATATTTTCAGAAATTTCGCCTTCAAATGAATCTAAAATATTGTTTATATTTTCTTCAAATGTTATATATTTTTCCATAACTAATCCTTTGTTTAAAAGCATTAGTCTAATATTTTCCATTGACCTTCTATTTATTGTACTTGAAAAACATACTTTTATTTTTCCTGGTTCTACTTGAAATGGAACAGCTTTGTTTTGTCTTGCAACATCTAAAGAGATATAATCTTGTACATTTATTTCAACTTTTCCAGGAGTAAGTAAAATTCCTTTTTCTCCTTCTATTTCAGCTATAGCATCTATTAAAACTTGTGAATCACATACTTTTAAAGTATTTAAAATGTCACCTAATTTTTGATCTGAATGTTGTTTTTGATATGCTAGTGCTTTTTCAATATCATTTTCTGTTACAACTCCCCTTCTAACCAATTCAATTCCTATTGGTTGTTTACGCTTTATATCCATTTTTATCGCTCCTCTCTTCTTTTGTTAATTTATATTATATATTCTAAATCTTTTTGTATTTGTTCTTGCTCACCTATTGTAACATTTAATAATAATTTAGTTTTATCATATATTATTTCTTTATTTACTTTAAATCCTTGAACATCGTTAGCTATTTTTACTTTGTTTCTGTATATTCCTTTACTGTTTTTATCATAAGTATATTTAATAGTTTCTCCATTTGTTTGTATTGTTATTATATTTTCATTAGCTTCTGTAATTTGTGCATTTTCTTTTTTTGTATCATTAATTAAATATTGGTTTAACCTTGTAATTTGTGCAGAATTATTTGTTGTGTATTCTATTGTTCTTGAGTTTTTATTAAAGTATATTGTAAGGTTGGCTACAACAGCAAATATTATTGTTATACCAATTACGTATATAACTAAACTTGTTAGTGTAATTCCTTTTTCTGATTTCATTTTTACCTCTTAAATCTTTTTATTCTGTTTAATTATAGCATACAATATGTGGTTTTTATATTACATTTTTATTACAATTTTAAAAGGGCAATCTCTAAGCCTTTTATTCACAACATATACAAAAACCGCTCCATCTTGCAAGGTGAAGGATATTTTCTTTCTGCATGTTTTCGAAAGAAAAATGCTTCACCCTCGTGGAGCTACATTATATATTTTTCAATTGTGAAAATTAACTCTTAACTGCCCTTTATACAATTCAATAAAAATTAATATATTATTACTCTGAATGATCCTTCATAGTCTGTTTCGTTTTCTTGTATTGCTTCTGCTATATATTTATAGTTTGATTTTTTTAGTTTTTCTAGCATATTGTTTATATTAGTACCTGCAATTTTTGCTGTTTCGTCTCCTTTTAATCCATAATTTGCTCCATCGCTTATTAGGTAATTGCATTTTTCTTGTTTTTCTTCATCTGTTAAATTTGTCCAATATTTGTAGTTGTTTGCTTCATCTTTTTTTCCTATATATATTTGTTCTCCATTGTTTCCTTCTGTATTTCTCTTGCTTAAATATTCTCCAACCCATATTCCTGCAACTTGTATATTATTTTGTGAAAAGCAACTTGGCAAATAGTATTTGTCGTTTTCTATATTATCGCTTTCAAAATTTATGTCTGTTGAACTTCCATCTTTACATGTATCATCTGTATTTAAAAATTTTATATCTATACTTTCATCTGAATTTATTTTATAAGCAAATCTTGGTACATACACAAATGAACTTCCCTCATTTGTTATTTCTCCTGTATCTGTATTATAGTTTCCATCTTGCAACATTATTTTGGCTGCCTTTTCTTTAGAATAATCAAACCAATTTGTTGCATATTCATTTGTTGCCTGTGTTTCTGTACTAATTGGAATCATACCTTCATATAAATTTGGAACAATTTCTAAGCTATCTTCATAAATTATTTCTTTTGTTTTTAATCTTTTTGCTGTAATAGTTTCTTCTTTATCATTTTTAGATTTATATTTTATTGTTACAGTTATTAGTTTTACTAAATCTTCTTTATCTGTATTTCCATCCATTTCATTATATTTTTTTATTTCCACTTCTGCTTTATAAGGTGTGGATAAACTAATTTGTGTGTTTCCGCTTTCCACAATTGTTCCAGATAACTTATTTTCATCAATTTTATTTATTACATTTATAATTTCATTTTCTAAATTATCATAGCTAATTAATTCTATGGATTCAAAAATTTTAGTTAAATATATTGTAGCCTCTGAATGTCTTTTACTTTTCATAGAAGATACGTAAGAATTGTAAAACAATGAAGAAACTAAGGTTGTAAATAGCATTAATATTACTATTGAAATTACAATATCTGCCTGAGTAAAGCCTTTATTTTCTTTTAAATTTTTCATTATAAACTCCTTATATAATACAATTATAGTAAAGTGTAATTAACAAAAAAGTTACAAATTATATATGTTATAACATTGCATACACACATATAAAATGCTATTGGTAATTTTATTTTTTCTTTTTCTTTTTTTACATATTTTTTTCTATTTTTTATTTTTTTAATAAGAACATATAAAGCACATGCTAATAATGTATATATTGCAGTTAATAAAAATACTGCTTCACCTGTAAACATGCACATTACAAGAGCTAGCATCCATAAGTTTAAAGCATAGCTTTCTTCGCCTTTTTTACGTATTTTTATTGTATCTAATATTACTAGAAATAGTACAAAACCTAAGTAACCTACATATCTTATAATATCTAAATTCATTGTAATATACATATAGCTCATATATACTGCAACAACAGTTATTGTATACAATAATACCTTTTTTTGTACTTGAATTCTTTCTTTATCTATTCCAGCAATTATAAACAAACCTGCAAAATATAAGGCTGAAAAACCAAGTAATATTAATTTTTCTGCTTCTAAGTTATATAAATTTATATTTAACGAATATGTAAATGCAACAAATGTAAGGCCTGAAAGTACCTCTAATATACAATAACGTGGATTTATTTTCATTCCACAATATCTACATTTTCCACCTAAAAATATATAACTAAACACAGGAAACAAATCTAAAAATCCTAATTTATGCTTGCAATTAGGGCAAAAAGAATGTTCATGTGTAATATCTAATTCAAGTGGAATTCTATAAACCGCCAAAGTATAAAAACTTCCAAAATAGGCTCCCATAATAAAAATTAAAATGTATAAAATTGCTGTTACCATAAAATTTCTCCTTTGTATCTTTCTGCATAAATGCATTTTTTGTATTATATCATAATTTAGTTAATTTTATATTACATTTTTATAACAATTTGTATTTTCTTATTCAAGATTTTGTTATAATTTTTTACTGATAAATTTCTGTTTTTCCTCCTTTCGTTTAGATTTGTTTTCATTTGGATTTTTTAAGAATAAAAATCGCCTTGAAATAAATGAATTGAAAAAAATAATCATATTGTAAATTATTTTTATTTTACAATATGTTTTATTTATATAACATTAATA
>USJU01000017.1 GCA_900555085.1 uncultured Clostridium sp. | reverse complement strand
TTCATCTTTTTATTTATTTTTACCCCTTTTATTGTTAATAGTTTTATTTCTTTTTCATATTCTAATGATTCGGAATCATAAATATGAATTTTATAACTCTCGTTTTCGTTATTTATTATATATTCTATATTTTCCAAATCTATAATTTTTAGTTTTAATATATCTTCATATATTTCAATATCTTTCTTATTATCATTAAAAATTGAATTTAATGCTTTTATATTAATTGCTTTTATTATTAGCTTATTTATATATGCAAATAAGTTATTTTTACATATTTCATTTTCGTATATCTTTTGGTTATTTTTATTATATTCTAATAAAATAAAGTAGCGAATTTCGTATATTAACTTTATAATTTCTTTTTTATTTTCGGCTTTTTCTAATTTTATTTCAAATATTTCAACCATTATATTAATAATTTCATTTACTTCTTTTTCAAAGTTTGTATTTTGAATTTCTTCTATAAACTGTATTTCTTCTTCAATTTTTCTTGTTTCGTTTGCATATTTCCCTGGATTTCTTAAATCGTCTATTTCTTCATTTCTAACTAAGATTTTTTCTTTTTCTCTTTCTAGAATATTAATTAAAGTATTTATACTAAAGTAGGTTTCTCCCCTTTCATTTCTTTTTATAAATTCTTCTTCAAGTAGTTTTCTATCTTTTAAAGTTTTTTCTATTTCATCTAATTTTTTTAAATTTTGTTTCTTTTCTGTGGAAATCTCGTTTAAAATTTGTTTTGTATCCACAGTATTTTTTCTTTTTTCTTTGAGTTTTCCACTTTTTTCAATTAGATCTTTCAATTCCTCTTTATTTTTTTCATAATATATTTTAGAAATGGCTATTACAAAATTATTAACTAAATTATGTGCTATTTTCTTTCCATAATATTTTTCCAATATATAAATTATTGCTTGTATTAAATCGAATTTTTCTCTTGCATTTCTTTCAATTTTATCTAAATTTTCGCACCCTACTGCAATATTTAAACATTGATAAATAAAATTGTACTCTATACTTTGAGTATTACTTAAATCTTTAAACCAAGTCCAACCATCAAAATCTCTTATTACTTCCATTTTATTAATTATACTGGCTGTTTTAAAGAATTCTTTTAATGGTTTTTCTATTAGTTCATTCTTTTTATTTATTTCTATTTCTTTTTGAGATAACATTAAAATAGCTTGCAAGCATAATTTTTCATTTTGTTTAACTTGTATACTTTTTTTACTATAATCAATTTCTATTTCTTTATCTTTAACTAATTCTATTTTTTGGCATTCTTTTATATTTTCTATAATTCTTTTTAGATAATAATCTTTTTCTACGGCATTTACTTTCGTTTTTTTATAGTCTGAATATGATACTTCTATTTTGTAAAGCATACTAAGGAGTAGATTTTTTACCTCTTGTGAAAATTCTTTTTTTTCTAAAACTTTTTCTAATTCATTGTTATAATCTTTTAGATTATTAAAAAGATTTTTTCTTGGCATTTTTTCCACTCCTTTCTATTTTTATTTATTTTCTTCCGTGTTTGTTTGCATTTTTAATTCTTCCCATCTTTCTTTACTCATTAAAACTTCACGTGGTTTGCTTCCTTGGTAACCAGAAATTATTCCTCTTTCTTCCATTTGGTCTATTATTCTTCCTGCTCTTGCATAACCAACTTTAAATCTCCTTTGTATGAAAGATGTTGAAGCTTGACCTGTTTCAACAACTGTTTCTATAGCTTCCATTAAAAATGGATCTGTTTCATCATCTGTTGCTGATTCTAAATCTTTTTCTTTATCTGATGTGTTTGCTTTTTCTATAGATTCTATAATATCTGTATTGTATGTACTTTCTCCACCATTTGCTTTTAGGAAGTCTACTATTTTTTCTACTTCTTTATCATCTACAAATGCTCCTTGAACTCTTGTTGGTTTTGAAGCTCCTGCTGGATAAAATAACATATCTCCTTTACCAAGCAATTTTTCTGCTCCAACCATATCCAAAATTGTTCTTGAATCTATTTGTGATGAAACAGCAAATGCAATTCTAGATGGAACATTTGCTTTTATTAAACCTGTAATTACATCTACTGAAGGTCTTTGTGTTGCAATAACTAAATGCATTCCTGCTGCTCTTGCTTTTTGTGCTAGTCTACATATAGACTCTTCTACTTCTTTTGCTGCAACCATCATTAAGTCTGCAAGTTCATCTATTATAATAACTATTTGAGGTAGTTTTCCTTCTCCATCTTGCAAGCTTGCATTATAACCTTTTAAGTCTCTAACACCTTTGCTTGCAAATACATTATATCTATTTTCCATTTCTTGAACCGCCCATGCAAGCGCACCTGCCGCTTTTTTAGGGTCTGTTACAACCGGTATTAATAAGTGTGGTATTCCATTATAAACTGAGAGTTCCACAACTTTTGGGTCTACCATAACAAGCTTAACTTCGCTTGGTTTTGCCTTATAAATTATGCTTGAAATTAATGTATTTATACAAACACTTTTACCAGAACCTGTACTTCCTGCAATAAGTACGTGTGGCATTTTAGAAATATCTGCAACAACTTCTTCTCCTGCTACATCTTTTCCTAATGCAAAAGCAAGTTTAGATTTATGTTTTTGGAATTTATCTGTTTCTAATATATCTCTTAAATGTACAATTTCATTTTCTTTGTTTGGAATTTCTATTCCAACAGCTTGTTTACCTGGTATTGGTGCTTCTATTCTTATGCTTTCTGCTGCTAAATTTAATGCAATATCATCTGCTAAATTTGCAATTTTGCTTACACGTACTCCTTCTGCTGGTTTAATTTCATATCTTGTAATTGCTGGTCCAACAGATACATTTTCAACTTTTGCTGAAACTCCAAAACTATAAAGTGTTTTTTGTAATTTTGTTGCTGTATCTGCTAATGCTTTTTTTCCACCTTTTAAAACTACTCCTTTTCCTTCACTTAATAATTCTACTGGTGGAAATTCGTATGATTCATCTTCTACTGTCATTGCAGCATGTTCTAAGGTTAATACTTCTTTTACTTTATCTTCTTTTTTCTCTTCTTCTTGTTTAAATAAATTTTCTTCTATATGGTTTGGAGAAAATTGTTCTTTTTCTTGTTTGCTTTCTTTTGTAAGTGGTATTAATTCGTCTGCTTCGTGTTTATATTTCTTTAGTTTTTTAGGTTGATTGTTTAAGTTTATTGTTATTTGGTCTTCCATTGGCAAATCTTCTTGTACTTGTTTTATTTTTTTAGCTTTCTTCTTTGCTCTCTTTAAAATAATTTCTTCTGTATCGTCATCTTCTTCGTCGTCTATATTAGCATATTTTTCTTCTGATTTTTCTTTTATATAATTTCCAAGCATTTCAGCTGGTTTTATTCTAAACATATATACTATATTTATTAATGCAATTCCAATAAATAAAATTGCTGCTCCCCACATTCCAAGTAATTTTGAAGCTGGAATTGCAATAACTGCTCCTATTGCTCCTCCGCCTATGTTTTGACTTCCTAATTCATATGCTCTTGATACTAATGTTTGAAATTCATATGATATTTTTAAACTTCCTTTTGAAATTTGATAAATTGTCATTATAGACATTAAGCATATTAAAAATACTGTATAATTAATTATTTTTCCTGCAAAACTCTCCTTTTGTTCTTCGTCTATTACCATATATATTGCCATAATAAATGTTCCTATTGGCAATATATATTTCAGCCACCCCATTATTCCACCAAGTACAATATTCAGGTTTTCTCCTATTATTCCAGATTTTGCATATATTAATACTGCAAGCAAAATGCTTAGTACAAATAATGCTACTACTTCTATATCTAATTTTGATTTGTTTTGTTGTTTTTTATTTGTTTTTCTTTTTCCAGTATTTCGTGTGTTTGTTGTTCTTTTTTTTCTTTTAGCCATTTTATCACCTTTTTTATTTTATTTTTATTTGTGGGCACGGAGCACCGTGCCCCTACAATATTATTTATAATTTAAAAACCAGAATCGGATTTTAGAAATTCTCCGAATTCTGGTTTTTCGTATGTTTCCGATTTTATTTCAATTCTTTTCTATTGTTTTGTATTATTTTTAATGCATCTTCAAGTGCAACTTCTATTCCTTGTAACACGTTGTCTGCATATTCTTTTGTACCATTTGAAATTTCTCTAGACATTTCGTTTGCTGCTTCAATTATTTCTGCTTTTTGTTCATATGCTTTTTTTGTAATTTCGTGTTCGTCTATCATAGAAATAATTCTATTTTCAGCTTCTTTTACAACATCGTTTGCTTCTTTATTTGCTTGTTCAAGTATACGTTCTCTTTCTTCTTTTACCCATTTTGCTTGTTTTAATTCTTCTGGCAATTTTAATCTTATTTCTTTTATTATTTCAAAAAATTCTTCTTTATCTATTACAGCCTTTTCTGTGAAAGGTAATGTTTTGCTTCTTTCTAATATATCCTCCAAAGTTTCTAGTAATGTAAATATTTCCATTGTTTTACTCCTTTCGTAAAAATATAAGTTTTACTCTTCCATAACTTCTTGTATCGTATATGTTTTCTTTATATTTTTCTATTTCTTTTAATATTCTTTCTTCATCATCTGTTTCAACAATTAGTGTTCCATCTGTGGATAACATGTCTTGAGAAAATACTTTTTCCACAGTTTTTTCTATTAATTGTGAATTATATGGTGGATCAAGAAAAATTATATCGTATTTTTCGTTTTTTAATTTTTCAAGAGCTATAATAGCATCACTTTTTATTAATTCAACTTTTTCTTTTAAATGTGTTTTTTCTATGTTTTTGTTTATAATATTAATTGCTTCTTTTGAATTATCGCATAGAACTACTTTTTCAGCTCCCCTGCTTGCAAATTCTAGTCCTATTGCTCCACTTCCAGCAAATAAATCTAGAACTTTTGCTTCATATATTTTTCTGTTAATTATGTTAAATAATGATTCTTTTACTCTATCTAATGTTGGTCTTGTGTTGTCTCCTGTTAAAGTAAAAAGTTTTGTTCCTCTTGCAGTGCCACTAATTATTCTCATATTTTTTCTAACCTCTTTTGATACATATATTTTATTCTTTTATTTTTATATGTCAATATTATTAATAGAAATGTAACATACATTTAATATTTTTGTAATATTGTGTTATTTTCTTGATTTTAAATCCCATTTAATATAAAATATCTACAAATATTTTAATTAAAAAGTGGTGCTTATGAAGAAAAAGAAGAAAAGTTACAATTATAAAAAAAATTATAATAAGAAAAAATATAGTAAGTCTAGTTTTAAAAATGGAATTAAAAAATTTGACATTAACACAATTCCTTCTAAAAGATACAGATATGTTATTATTGGAATTGTTTTAGCCTTTTTATTGTTATTAGGAAGAATTTTTTATTTACAATTTGTAAATGGTTCATCTTTAAAAGAACGTGCTTATAATCAACAAACTACAAATGATATAATTTCTGCCAAAAGAGGAACTATTTATGATTCTACCGGAAAGGTTTTGGCAATTAGTTCTCAAGCAGATACAATTTCTATTAACCCTAAAAAAATTATTGGTTCTACAGATGAGGCAACAAAAGAAAAGAAAGAAAAAGTTGCAAAGGCTTTATCTGAAATTTTTGAATTAGATTATAATGAAGTTTTAAAAAAAGTTAATAGTAATAATTCTGTTGAAACTATAGCTAGAAGAGTTGATACAGAAAAAGTTGATAAATTAAAAAGTTGGATGGATGAAAATAAAATTACTATTGGTATTAATATAGATGAAGATTCAAAAAGAACTTATCCATACTCTAGTCTTGCTTCTCATGTTATAGGTTTCTGTGGTAACGATAATAATGGTCTTCAAGGTATAGAACTAAAGTGGAATGATGTTTTAGCAGGTACTAATGGTAAAGTTATTACTTCTCAAGATGCTGTTCAGGAAAAAATTCCAGATGCTAATGAAACTTACATTCCAGAAGAAAACGGAAGTAACTTAGTTTTAACTATTGATGTAAATATTCAATCTATTGTAGAAAAATATTTAAAACAAGCTGTAATAGATAATAGTTGTAAAAATGGTGGTACTGCCCTTGCTATGGACCCAAAAACAGGTGACATTTTAGCTATGGCTTCATACCCAGATTATGATTTGAATACACCTTTTACTCCTATTTCATCTGACCTTTCTAGTGTTTGGGATAAATTAAGTTCTACAGAAAAGTCTGAAAAGCTTAACGAATTGTGGCGTAATAGAAATATTTCATCTTCTTATGAACCAGGTTCAACTTTTAAATTAATAACATCTGCTGTTGCTTTAGAGGAAAATATTACATCTGAAGATGTAGCTGGAAACTTTACATGTTTAGGTTATGAAGAAGTTAATGGTATAAAAATAAAATGTTGGAGAAAAAATCCTCATGGTTCACAAACTTTAAGACAAGCTCTAGAAAATTCTTGTAACCCCGCTTTCATGCAATTGGGTAAAAAGATAGGAGCTCAAACATTATATAAATATTATGATGCTTTTGGTTTATTTGAAAAAACAGGTGTAGCTCTTCCAAGTGAAACAACTGGTATATTCCACAAATTAGAAAATGTAAAAAATGTTGAACTTGCAACTATGTCTTTTGGTCAAAGAATTACAGTTACTCCTCTTCAATTAGTTAGTGCAATTTCTGCTATTGCTAATGAAGGGAAGCTAATGCAACCACGTATTGTAAAACAAGTTATAAATACAAATTCAAATTCTACTACAAATATAGAAACAAAAGAAGTTAGAAAAGTTGTATCAAAAGAAACTTCTGAAAGAATGTTGGATTTAATGAAATCCGTTGTTAATGATGGTACAGGTCATTATGCACAAGTTGCAGGATACTCTGTAGGTGGAAAAACAGGAACTTCTGAGCCTATATCTGGTAATGAAGATGCAGGTTACGTTGCATCATATGTTGCAGTATCTCCTACCGAAAATCCGGAAATATGCTTATTAGTTGCTCTATACGATCCTCAAGGTCAAAGCCATCAAGGTGGTCAAGTTTGTGGTCCTGTAATATCTAAAATGCTTACAGAAATATTACCTTATATTGGTTTAACTTCTACAGATATCTCAAATGCAACAGTAAACGTATCTGACTCAAATAAATCAACTTCTGTTACAGTTCCAGATATTCGTAATAAAACATTAACAGAAGCAAAGAAAATATTAAATCAAGCAGGTTTAAAATATAATTATTCTGTAAATGGAGATGAAAATTCACTTTTAGTTACAGACCAAACACCAAGTGCTGGAACAACTTTAACTCAAAATTCTATTGTATGCTTATATACAGAAGAAAACGAAACTAGAGTATCTGTAACCGTTCCAGATTTAGTAGGAATGACTTTATCTCAAGCAGAAGAAAATTTAAAAAGTAAAAATTTAAATTTAACCTATGAAGGTTCAGGAACAGTAATTGTAAAACAAGAAACAAAAAAAGATTCAACTGTTGAAGAAGGTACAGTTATAAAAGTAACATTAGGTACAAAATAAAAAAGTGACTTTTGCCACTCGGGCAGACAGAGACGTCTGCCCCTACACATAAAATATAATTTTAATTATCTTTATCACATTTTTAGAAGGGTTTCAATAGTATTTTATCACATTTTTAGATTTCATTTGTTATAACTTTACTTTCTTTAAAAATTTCTTTTGTTTCTTTTTCTTTATTTAATTTCTTTTGTGCTTCTACAATTATTATTGGAGATATTGATATTGCTATTGTTATTAACCATTGCATACCATTTAACATTGTTAATTTAAAGATATTTGCTACACTTGGTATAAACAATACTCCTATTTGTAATAATGTTCCTAGCACAAATGCTCCTATTAGATATTTATTTTCAAATAAACCTACTTTAAATATTGAGTCTTTGCTTTTTATATTGAAACTGTGCACTAATTCTAATATTCCAAGTGATACAAAGGCCATTGTTCTTCCTACTACAATTCCACCTAATTTGTTTCCTAAACTAAATGCTAATAGTGTTAATATTCCTATCATTACACCTTCTGAAAATATCTCTCCCCATAATCCATCTGAAAATAGTCCTTTTTTTGCATCTTTTGGAAATCTATTCATTATATCTTTTTCCGGCTTTTCTAGTCCTAATGCAATTGCTGGAAGTGAGTCTGTTACTAAGTTAATCCATAATAATTGTATTGCAAGCAGTGGAGATTTCATTCCTAGAATTAATCCTACAAATATTGTTACTATCTCCCCTATGTTTGTTGCAATTAAAAAGTGTATTGCCTTTCGTATATTGTCGTATATATTTCTTCCTTGTTTTACTGCCTCTACTATTGTTACAAAATTATCATCTGCAAGTATCATATCTGCTGCATTTTTTGCCACATCTGTACCATTTTTCCCCATTGCAATTCCTATATCCGCATTCTTTAAAGCAGGACTATCATTTACCCCATCTCCTGTCATTGCAACAACTGCACCTGTACTTTGATATGCCTTTACAATTCTAACTTTATGCTCTGGCGAAACTCTTGCAAATACTGAATATTTCATAATATTACGTTTTAAATTATCATCACTTATTTTATCTAATTCTTTACCTGTAATACTTAAATTGCTTTTACTTAAAATTCCTAAATCTCTTGCAATAGCTTTTGCAGTATCTATATGGTCTCCTGTTATCATAACTGTTTTTATTCCCGCTCTTTTACAGGTTCTAATTGCCTCTTTTACTCCTTCTCTTGGTGGATCTATCATTCCAACTAAACCTACAAAATTTAAGTCTATTTCTAATTCTTCACTTGTTATCTTACTTGGCATTACATTTATATCTTTATATGCAACTGCAATTACTCTAAGTGCTTTTTCAGCCATTTTTCTGTTATTATCTAATATTTTATTGGTTATAAAACTATTTAAAGTATTTAGTTCTTCGCCATCTGAGTAATTTATACATTTATTTAAAAGAACATCTGGTGCTCCTTTGGTAATAACTCTGTATTTTCCGTTTTTTAATTTATGTATTGTAGACATCATTTTTCTTGTTGAATCAAAGGGTAATTCATTTACTTTAGGTTCTATTCCATTTATATCGTTTTTGTTAATCCCTAAACTTAGTGCAGCATTAACTATTGCAACTTCTGTTGGTTCACCTACTGCCTGTAAATTATTTTCTTCCATTTCAATATTTGCTGTTGTACACATTGATGCAAGTTTTAATATATTTTCAGATTTCTCTCTGTTTGTATCTATTTTTAATGTATTTTCAAAATCTGAAATTTCTACAACCTTCATTTTATTTTGTGTTAATGTTCCTGTTTTATCTGAACATATAACTCCACTACTTCCAAGTGTTTCAACTGCAGGCAACTTTCTTATTATGGCATTTTTTCTTGCCATTTTTGTAACTCCAATAGATAACATTATTGTTACTATTGCTGGCAAACCTTCTGGAATTGCTGCAACTGCAAGTCCTACAGATGTCATAAACATTTCTAATGGAGATATCTTTTTAAATAATCCTATCACAAATATAAAAACACATATTACTAAACAAGCTATTCCTAAAGTTTTTCCTACCCCTGCTAACTTTTTTTGTATTGGTGTTTCTGGTGCTTTATCTTCAATTATCATTTTTGCAATTTGTCCAACTTTTGTATTCATTCCAATATCAGTTACAACGCCTTCTGCATTACCTGAAGTTACTATGCATGAAGAAAATGCCATATTAACCATATCTCCTAAATTGCATTCATTTTTTAATACTAAATTTGCATCCTTGGTTGCAGGTACATTTTCTCCTGTTAAGCTGGCTTCTTCTATTTTTAAATTAAAACTTTTTATAAGTCTGCAATCCGCTGGTACAAAATTACCAGATTCTAAAATTATTATATCCCCTGGTACAAGTTCTATAGCATCTATCTCTTGTATTTTTCCACTTCTTCTTACTTTTGCTGTTGGGGCTGTCATTTTTTGCAAAGCTTCAATTGATTTTTCTGCTTTTGCCTCTTGTATTACTCCCATTAAACTATTAAATATTACAATTGCTATAATTATTATTGAGTCAAAATAATCTCCACTTCCTTCAAAATAACTTACTAGTGCAGAAATTATTGAAGCAATAATTAAAATTATTATCATAAAGTCATTAAACTGTTTAATAAATTTTATAAAAAAGCTTTCTTTCTTTTTCTCTTTTAGTCTATTAGGTCCACTTATCTCTTGCCTTCTCGTTACCTCTTCTTCTGTTAATCCATAATCAAAATTCGTTCTTAAATCTCGCTTAATTTCACCTAAACTTTTTGTATACCACATATATATCCATCTCCTTTGTACAAGCTTTTTAAATATATATGTGTAAATTTTAAAAAATATTACAATTATTTTAAGTCAATTTTTTATCGTAAAATATTGATTAATTTATTTAATAGTGTTATAATAGTTATGTTAACTTTTTGATACTTTCAGGAGGATTTATTATGTTAAAAAAGCAGATTATTATTCACAACATGTTAACATGCCAAAAAAAGGTGTTTGAGATTAATCTTAATAACTTAGAAGATGTAATAGGATTTATTGATTATAATAAAGGGGTATTTGAAGATAATACTTATAACTTCAAAAATTCTATTAGTTTTCAGTTGGTAGATTTATATCTCTCATCATTTTCAACTCCACAGCCATTAAATGAGATTGCTTAAAATTCTCTTTAATGGTACACTGAAAAAAGGACACGAAACTTCGTGTCCACTTTTATTTTAATTTCATTGATAATAATTTACTTATTCCATTTTCTTCCATTGTTACACCATATACTGTGTCTGCCGCTTCCATTGTTCCTTTTCTATGTGTTATTACTAAGAATTGTGTTTCTTTTGTAAATTTCTTTAGGTAATCTGCATATCTAAATACATTTACATCGTCTAGGGCTGCTTCTATTTCGTCTAGTACACAAAATGGAGATGGATTTATTTTTAGTATTGCAAATAATAATGCTATTGCTGTTAAGGCTCTTTCTCCTCCAGATAGTAAAGACATATTTTGTAGTTTTTTTCCTGTTGGTTGTGCTTGTATTTCTATTCCACATTCTAGAATATTTTGTTCATCTGTTAGTATTAGTTCTGCTTTTCCTCCACCAAATAGTTCTTTAAATACTTCGTTAAAGTTTTTATTTATGATTTTAAATTTCTCGCTAAATTGTTCTTTCATTACTTGTGTCATTTCATTTATTATTTTCTTTAATTTTGCTATTGCATCTTCTAAGTCTAAACGTTGTTCACACATAAAGTCGTATCTTTCTTTTAACTGTTTATATTCTTCTATTGAGTCTACATTTATACTTCCTAATTTTTTAATTTCTTCTCTTATTTCTTTTACTCTTTTTTGTGTTTGTGCAACATTTGCTGGTTTTTCGTAGTTTTCGCATGAATTTGGTGTTAGTTCATATTCTTCCCACATTTTATTTATTATGTCTTCTATATCTTGTGCAGTTTTTGTTTTCTTTACATCTATTTTTACTAATTGTTCTTTTAACCCTTCTATTGTTTTAAATAAGCTTTCTATTTCTTTTTCTGTTTTTTCTAATTTTTCATTAGATTTTATTCTTTCTTCTTTTAGTTTTTCTACTTTATTACCGCTATTTTCTACATCTTCTTTTATCTGTGTAATTTTATTTTTTAGCTCATTTATGTTATTCATAAGTTGTTCATTATCATTTTTAATATTAGAAAGTTGTTCTTGTTTATTTCTTATACTTTCTTCGTTATTTTTTATATCTTCTTCTATTCTTTCTGTCATTTCTTTAATAGACATTTCACTTTCTTCAAATGAAGATACAGAAATTTTAAGGTTTGTAATATCAAAATTCAAATCATCTATATATTTTTGATTATCTTTATTTAAGTTAGCAAATTCTTCTATAACCTTGTTTAATTCTTCGTTTTCTTTTGATAATTTTTCAATTTGTTCTTTTGCTTCCTCTTTAATTGCATTTAATTCTTGCTTTTTGTTTATTATTGATTCTCGCTCTTGTTTTAATCTAGCAAGTCTATTTTCTAAACGTTCTACATTTTCTTCTATTGATACCATTTTTTGCTTTTCTGTTGCATATGTAATGTCTATCTCTTGCATATTTTGTTCTAAAGAACTTGCTTCTTCTAATACATCTTCTATATCACTTAAGTAATCTTCTTTTTCTTTTTGGATATTTTCTAATTTTTTATTTAGTACATTTATCTCTTTTTGTATACTTTCTATTTCTCTGCTACGACCTAAAATATTAACTGTTTTTTGCATTACAGAACCACCTGTAATTGAACCAGATGGATTTATTACGTCTCCTTTTAAAGTTACAATTCTAAAACTATATCTATTTTTCTTTGCAAGCTCAACTCCATTATCCATATTGTCTACAATTATTGTTCTTCCAAGTAAACTTAATATAATTCCTTCATATTTTTTATCATATTTAACTAAGTCTGAAGCGACTCCTATAATTCCATTTATATGTTTTGAATCGTATTTATCAATTTTTCTTCCTTTTACAGATGTAATTGGTAAGAATGATGCACGTCCCATATTGTTTTTACGTAAATGTTCTACTAATTTTTTAGCCTCTGATTCTGTTTCTGTAACTATGTTTTGTAGGCTTCCACCTAAGCACATTTCTATTGCTGTTTCGTATTCTTTTTCTGTTGAAACAATATTTGCTAAAACTCCACATACACCTTTTGATAGTTCTTTATTTTTATCACAGTCTAATAGCAAGTTTTTTACACTTTTTGTGTACCCTTCTTTTTCCTTTTCTGTTTCTTGCAAGAATTTAAGTCTAGAATCTTTCATTCTAATGTTATAAGATATTTTATTTATTTCATCTTCATATTCTTTTATTTTTTGTGTACTTTCTGCTCTTTTTTCGTTTATATTGTTTAGTTTTTCTTGTGCTTTATTTCTTTTAGATTCTATTTCAGAGAATTCTTTTTCTATTTCTCCTTTTGTTATTCTAGAAGAATCTAATTCTGAAATTGTTGTTTGAACTTCATTTTTTAATGTTTTTTCTCTTTTTTCTACTTCTTCAAATGTTGCATTTTGTGTACTTATTACATTTTGATTTTCATATTTTAAATCTATATTTGCTTCTACTTTTTTCTTTTTTTCTTCTATTTCAATTTCTTTTTCTGAAAGTTTACTTGAAATTTTCTCTAATTCTTCTTGTTTTTCTTTTAATTCAGTTTCAAATTTTTCTTTGTTTTTATATAGATTTTCTTTCTTATTTTCTTTTGTTTTTTGTTCTTCTTTTAACTCTTCTATTTTGTTTTTAGTTTCGTTTATATCTTCTTCAAATCTTTTGTAATTTATTTCATTATTAGAAATTCTTTCTTCGTTTACTTTTATATCTGAATTTATTTTTTCTATTTTATTTGTGCTTTCAAATCCCAATTTTTGCATTTCTTCTATTTGGTTTGTAATATTATCTATATCACTTTTTAAGTCGTCTTTTTGTATTTGAAATTTATTTTGTTTTGTAAGTTCATCTTCATAGTTTTCTTTTAATATTTTTTCGTCTTCTTCTATTTTGCTTAAATTATTTTTGTTTTCTTCAATATTGTGTAAGAATAATCCTACTTCAATATTTTTTAAATTTTCCCTATAATCTAAATATTTTTTTGCCTTTTCAGATTGTTCTTTTAGTGGACCTATGCTTCCTTCTATTTCTGTTACAATGTCATCTACTCTAAGTAAGTTTAGCTTTGTATGTTCTAGCTTTTTTTCTGATTCTTCTTTTCTTGCTCTATATTTTACTATTCCTGCGGCTTCTTCAAATATGTGTCTTCTATCTTCAGATTTATTACTTAAAATATCATCTATTTTTCCTTGTCCTATAATTGAGTAACCATCTTTTCCGATTCCTGTGTCCATAAATAATTCTAATATATCTTTTAAACGGCAAGGTGTTTTATTTATGTAATAACCAGACTCACCACTTCTGTATATTTTTCTTGTAACTGTAACTTCACTGTATTCTATTGGTAATTTCTCATCACTATTATCAAATACTAAAGAAGCTTCTGCAAATCCTAAAGATTTTCTATTTTGAGTTCCAGCAAATATAATGTCTTCAGATTTTGTTCCTCTTAAAGACTTCATACTTTGCTCTCCTAGTACCCAACGAATAGCGTCTGAAATGTTACTTTTTCCTGACCCATTTGGTCCAATAACTGTTGTAAGTCCTGGCATTAGTTCTAATACTGTTTTATCTGCAAACGATTTAAATCCTTGTAATTCTAATCTTTTTAAATACATTTAATACTTCATCCTTTTTTCTTATTTTCTTGTATATAATATATTAAAATTCGTTATTTTTCAATAGATTTCTGCATTTTTTTAAGGCACGAAAATTTATCGTGCCTTAAATTTTATTTTTTATATTGCTTTTTTAGTTTTCATTTTAATTTCTTCTATCATGCTAAGTAATATTCCTCTTCTTTTTGCTTTTTTTAGCAAATAATCTAGTTTTGCCTGATTTGCTTTTATTTGATATGAAAAATAATCAATTAAGTCATTTTCTGCATATTCAAAATTATTTATTGCACATTCTAATTCAGCTTTTGCTTTTATAACATTTTTTATTATGTCTTCATCTTTGTCTTTTGCTGTTAATTCTTTTATTCTATGTTCTTTTACAAATTCTTCTTCCATAAATTTTCTCCTATACTAAAAATTACTATTATTAGTATATGCTTGTACAATAAAATTTATGCCTCTTTTTCTCTTCTCCAATAAAATAAATATTGTTGTGCTATTCCTGCTAAGTTTCCATATTTTTTTTCTGCTATTTCTAAAATTTGTTTTTTACTAACTTTTTTCTCATCTTCATTTTTTATGTATAAATCGTTCATTACTCTCCTAACCCATACATCTATAGGGAAAACCTCAAATCTTTTAAGAGTTGAAAACAATAATATACAATCTGCAACTTTAGGTCCTACTCCAGATAATTTTAAAAGTTCTTCTCTAACTGTCTCAGTTTCTTCATTAAATAATTTTTTTAAATCAACTTCTTTATTTAATATCATTTTTGTAGTTTCATACACTCTTATATCTCTAAAACCTAAGCCTAATTTTCTATATTCTTCTACACTTACATTTCTTAACTCTTCTGGTGTAGGAAATGTGTAATATTTTTTTCCATTCCATATAATTTCTTTTCCATATTTTTTAGATAATCTTTCTATTATTCCTTTAATTCTTGGAATATTATTATTTGCTGAAATTATAAAAGAAATTATTGTTTCCCATAGATCTTGATTTAAAATACGTATTCCTTCTCCATATTTTATACTATTTTTCATATAATCATCTATCTTAGATAATTCATTCTTTATTTTGGTATAATCTCTATTTAAATCAAAATAGTTTGTTACTATTTCTTGAATATTTCCATTACAAATTCCTTTAAATATAATTTTATTTTCAATATTTTTTACATTTAGAACGTTATTTTCAATTACTCCTATATAGCTTTCATCATCTTCTTTATTCCATCTGAAGCATTGCCCACACTCGAAAATATCTCTTAAATTAAATGAATTTGCATTTTCCAAAATATAACTTTGTTCTTTCATATATATCCTCTCTTCATAAATAATTTTAACATCCATGGAATATAATATCAATATGAAAAATATATTTATCTTTTAAAACCAATTCCAAAAACCTCTCTCGCATTTGATATTATAATAAATGCTTGAGGGTCAATTTTTTTTGCTATAGTTCTTACTTTTATAACATCTCCTCTTGCTGCTGCACACATAAGTACAAGTTTTTTACTTTTTGTATACATTCCTTTTCCGTATAATCCAGTGGTTCCTCTTTTTATGCTTTCTCCTATTTTATTAGCTATATCTTCGTTCTTATCTGAAACAATAAAAATTAATTTTGTAAAATAAATTCCTTCAAATAGTATATCTATTATTTTCCCCATTATATATATTGCAATTGCAGAATACAAACCAATTTCTATTTCTTTGAATACTATCATATTTAAGAGTACAACAAAAACGTCTATTATTACTATAATATTGCTTATTCTAACATTAGAATTATATTCTTTTATAATATTACTTGCCAGTTCACTTCCACCTGTTGTTCCATTTGCACTTAATATAATGGCTGTACCAATTCCCACTACTATTCCACCATAAATACAAGCCAAAAAACTATCACTTGTTATTGGTTTTAACTTATCAAAAACATCAAGAAAAACTGATAAACTAATTGTTCCAATAATAGACTTTGCAAAAAATGATTTGCCAATTTTATAACCTGAAATTATAAATAAAGGCACATTTAAAACTATATTTGTTATCCCCATTGGTATTCTAAAAAAATAATATGCTATTGTTGCAAGTCCAGAAATTCCACCTGTTGAAAGCTTACTTGGTAATAAAAACATTGAAATTCCAAATGCCATTATTGATGATCCAACAATAATTTTGGCAATATTTATTATCTTTTTTTTTAATTTTTCTTCATTCATAAAAAATCACCTTATACTGCTAGTATTAGCAATATAAGGCATTTTAATGCAATTTTATTCTTCTAAAAAATCTGTAAACTTCTTTTTAATTATTATTTCTAATTTTCCAGGTTTAATATCATCATTTGTCACAACTTTAGAATCAACATTATAATAATCTTTTAACTTTTCAATATTTTCATTTTTATATCCAATTGCAGTATCAAAATTTAATGAATTAACTTCTATTTCTACTTCTTTTACCTTAACATTATATTGTTTTATTTTTTCAACTATCGTGTCAAACCAAATTCCTGATTCTACCCTATTTTTAAATTCTTCATTATTATAAGCTTTTATTTCAACATTGATTTTCTTTTTACTTAACATATAAAAAATTTCTTTTGTTCTTTCAATTTTTTGTATCATTGTTAATTCTTCATATTCATTATTTTGTATTTCTTCATATATTTTTGTTTTTTCTTTTATTTCTATAGGATATATTTCCACCTGCTTTGGTTTTAGTTTACAAATTGCTTTTGCTGTATTTATTTCATCTAATTTTGTTGCTTCAGGTAATCCAACATATATTTTATAAACTAAATTAAATCCAAATCGCTTTATTAATTTTGATGCTTTTTTTATAGAATCACAGCAAAAATCAAATCCAGATTTCTTTAATAAATAATCATTTGCAGTTACAATCTCCAACTTTATATTCTTTACTTTATATTTTCTTAATAATTTTAAATTTTCTTTGCTTATATACTGCGGCATAGCAGATATTGTTACTGAATTAATTTTTCCTTCTTTTATATAATTCAAAACACATGAAAGCAATTCTTCTTGCTTGTCAATATCTAATTTTGTAAAGTATTCTCCGACAAAATTTATCTCAATATTGCTTTTTGAATCTTTAATATCCTGTAAATTTTTATCTATTGTTTCACATACATCTCTTGCATTAATTTGCTTTTTATGTAATTTTAATTCATTTAGAGTACAAAAAATATTTTTTTCACTTTCGCCTGTTTTTTCAAGCTTTATTGGTATACTATATATTTTTTCCATATTTGCCTCCTCTCATTTTATTATATTTATTGCTTTTCTTGCAGCTTCCATTTCAGCATGTTTTTTTGAATTTCCTTCACCCTCTGCTAAATATTTCCCTTCACATTCAACCTTAGCTGTGAATTTTTTATCATGATCAGGACCTTCTTCTTTAATGATTGTATATTTTATATTTACGTTTCCATTCACTTGTAACATTTCTTGTAGTACAGTTTTATAATCTTTTTTTCCAACACTTTTACTAGAAATTTCTATGCTATTTTTTAAATTTTCAATAATGAATTTTTTAGCTGGTTCTAATCCTCCATCTAAATATATTGCAGCTATAACCGCTTCAAAGGTATCCTCTAAAACTGCTTTTCGTTGAGATCCATTATTTATAATTTCGCTTTTGCCAAGTAGTAAGAAATCACTAAAATTATGCAACTTTGCAATTTTGGATAAGCTGTCTTCACATACTACACTTGCTCTAACTTTAGTCATTTCTCCCTCTTTTAATTTTTCATAATTTTTAAATAAATAATCACTAGATACAAATTCTAAAATGCTATCGCCTAAAAATTCAAGTTTTTCGTAACTTTCAACACCATGTTCATATGCATATGAGGAATGTGTTAAGGCTTGTTTTAAAAGATTTATATTAGAAAATTTATAATCAATGCTTTTCTCTAATTCTTCTAAATTCATATTATCACCTCTCTTTTTTATTTTTATA
>USJU01000016.1 GCA_900555085.1 uncultured Clostridium sp. | reverse complement strand
CTGAAAATGGCGCTGCAGTATTATATGAACCGCGGCGATGAGAAGCGGACAATTTTGTTTGCAGCAGGTAGAGATGTAAAAATAACCGAATTTATGAGTGTTTTAGAATTAGGAAAAGATGAAATTATGCCTATTATAGAAAATTTAATAAATGAATATAAGGCAAAAGATAGAGGAATAGAAATAATAAAAGTAAATGATGGTTTTCAAATGTGTACCAAAAAAGAAAACTATGAATATTTATATCAAATTTTTGATAAACGCAGTAAACCAAATCTATCAAATGCAGCACTAGAAACACTTTCTATAATTGCATACAATCCTAAAATAACAAGAGCAGAAATAGAAAGTATTCGTGGTGTCAATTCAGACGGAACTATATATAAACTTATGGAATATGGTTTGATAGAATCAGCTGGAAAGCTAGATTTACCAGGAAGACCAACTGCATATCGAACAACAGATAATTTTTTAAAAACTTTTGGTTTTACATCTTTGGAAGAATTGCCAGAGCTTCCAAAATACAAATTAGATGAAAACCAACAAATTGTAATAGACGATTTAATTGAAACAGAGGCTCCATCACCGAGTGAAGAAACAGAGGAGCAGGAAAATAATATTGAAAGTGAAGGAGAATAATAATATGAAATTATCAAATACAGGAATGGGAACAACAAAATTAAATAATATAGATGAAATGTATCCAGGACAAAGCATTTTATTGCAAACAGGACAACTTGTACAATATGGTGCAGGGCTTTTTGCTTATAATACAATACCACTTTTAGTTAGAAGAAAGGTTGAACAAATAATACAAGAAACTTTAAATAAATATAATTGTGTAGAAGTGCTTTTACCAACTTTACAACCAGATACAATTTGGAAAAATTCTGGTAGATATGATGCATATGTAAACGATGGAACAATGCTTATAACAGAATCAAATAAAGGAACATTTTGCTTAGCTCCAACAGGAGAAGAAGCAATGCTTGAGTTTGCAAGAGAAAAATTAAAATCTTATAAAAATTTACCAACAACATATTACCAAATTGGTGAAAAATATAGAAATGAAATACGTACAAGAGGATATTTATTAAGAGGAAAAAGTTTCCCAATGTTAGATGCATACAGTTTTGATGAAAATGTAGAAAACATGGAAAAATCTTATGAAAATGTAAGAACTGCATTTTTAGAAATATTCAAAAAAATAGGGCTTCCTGTAATTCCAATAGTTGCAGATAATGGAGCAATGGGAGGAAAAAAATCAGAAGAATTTATGCTTATCTCCTCTCAAGGTGAAGATAAAATTTTATACGATGAAAAAACAGGAATAGGTTTAAACACAGAAATATTAGAAAGAGAAGATTATAAAGAATATTTAAAAAATGAATATGGAATTGAAGATATTTCAAGTTTAAAAGAAATAAGAACAATGGAGCTAGGACATATATTCCAATTAGGAACAAGATACTCTGAAATGATGAATGGAAAATTCACAAATAGAGAAGGAAAAGAAAGCTTATATTATATGGGATGTTACGGAATAGGTGTTAGTAGAACTGTTGCAGCACTATATGAATACTGTTTAATAAACGATGCAAAATGGGGACCATGTGGATTTGTGTTACCTGAAAATATAGCACCATTTAAAGTACAAATAATTCCAAAACTAGAAAACGAAGAAAAGAAAGAAATGGCTGGAAAATTATATACAAAATTAAATGAAATTGGAATTGGAGCAATTTTAGATGACAGAGAAGGTCTTACTATAGGAGCAAAAATAAAAGACTGTAAAGTACTAGGAACTCCATATATGGTGGTTTTAGGAGATAAAACAGAAGGAGATAATGTAGAACTAGAAAATGTAAAAACAGGAGAAAAAGAAACATTATCGATAGAAGAATTAATAAATAAAATGAAATAAAAATTATAAAAAATCATCCAGAACCAATAAAAATGTAGAATTTTGCAAAATAATGTAAAATATTGTATAATAAAGGTAATTAAGGCTTCAAGGAGGATTTATAAATGACAATAAAAACAGCTCGGAAATTAACTAAAAGAACTTTGAAAACACCAAAATATGAACCAAGCAAATGGAAAAATGCAAAAGGTGCAGGTTGCTATCCATATGCAATAAATTTATTAAAAAATGAATTTTTTGTAGTTGGAGAATTTATAGGAAAACGGTGCACAGAAAAAACATCTAATGAAGATTTAGTAAAAACACTAAAAGAAGAATTAGATGTTTTAGGATACAATGCAGAAGAAATTGATGTAGAAGACTCTATTAGTGAAGATGAAATGAAAATTTATCTTCAAAGAGAAGAACAAACGGGATATTATCATTTCCTAAGAGAAGATGCAGATGGATATTGGTCACATAAATATCCTGATGAATTACCAACAAGAAAAGATTCTGTTGGAAACACAATAGAAGATCCAGAATGTATGGTAGAAGTTCCCTTTATAGGGTGGTGTTTCAAATTGTCAAAAAACGAAAAAGCGTGCTAAATAGCACGCTTTTTCATTTTATAAAAAAATTCTGTTATTTATTAGAGATGTTGTAGACTTGTCGACACGATTTTTTATTTTATAATGCTATTTTTATAGACTTTTCCGAGATTTCGTAGTAAAATAGTACAGAATATTGATACAATATACAATTTATGGAGGAATAAAATGAACGAATATAGAACACATAACTGTGGTGAATTGAATGAGAAAAATATAGGGAGCGAGGTTAAGCTTTCTGGTTGGGTGCAAAAAATAAGAAACCTTGGAGGAATGGTGTTTATTGACTTAAGAGATCAATTTGGTATTACTCAAATTGTTGTTTCAAGTGAAGAAATGCAAAACAAGGTTAAAGAAATAACAACAGAAAGTAGTGTGTGTGTTTCTGGAAAAGTTGTGGAAAGAGCAAGTAAAAATCCTAATCTTTCAACAGGTAGTATTGAAGTTGTTGCAAATAATATAGAAGTTTTAGGAAAATGCAAAAATGTTCTTCCTTTCGAAGTGAATACAGACCAAGAAGTTAGGGAAGACTTAAGATTAGAATACAGATTTTTAGATTTAAGAAATGAGAAATTACACAATAATATTTTGTTACGTTCTAAAATTTTGAAAACTTTAAGAGATAAAATGGATGAATTAGGATTTGCTGAAATTCAAACACCAATTTTAGCAAACTCATCACCAGAAGGTGCAAGAGATTTCTTAGTTCCAAGTAGATTACACCCAGGAGAATTTTATGCACTTCCACAAGCACCACAACAATTTAAACAATTATTAATGGTAGGAGGATTTGATAAATATTTCCAAATTGCACCATGTTTTAGAGATGAAGATCCACGTGCAGATAGAGCACCAGGAGAATTTTATCAACTAGACTTTGAAATGGCATATAGTACACAAGAAGATGTATTTAAAATATTAGAAGAAGTTGTACCATATACATTCAAAAAATTCACAAATTGGAAAGTTGATGAAGGTGAGTTTATACGTATTCCATACAGAGAAGCTATGGAGAAATATGGAATAGATAAACCAGATTTAAGAAACCCACTAATAATACAAGATGTTACAAAAGTATTTGAACATTCAGAATTTAAAGCATTTGCAGGAAAAACTGTAAAAGCAATAGTAGTAGAAAATGGAGCAGAGCAAGGAAGAAAATTCTTTGATAAAATGACAGACTTTGCAGTAGAAGAAGCAGGAGCTAAAGGTTTAGCTTGGGTAAAATTCGAACAAGATGGAAATGTTCAAGGTGGAATTGCAAAATTTATTAATGAAGAAATGCAAAAAGAATTAGTAGAAAACTATGGAGTAAAACCAAATTCAAGTATCTTCTTTATAGGAGACGAATTTGAAACAGCACAAAAAATTGCAGGATTAGTTAGAATAGAACTTGGAAAACGTTTAGACTTAATAGAAAAAAATGTATACAAATTCTGTTGGATAGTAGATTTCCCAATGTATGAATTATCAGATGAAGGAAAAATAGACTTTTGCCATAATCCATTCTCAATGCCACAAGGAGGAATGGAAGCACTAGAAAAAATGGAACCATTGGATATCTTAGCATATCAATACGACTTAGTATGTAATGGCTATGAAATGGCATCTGGAGCAGTTAGAAATCATAATCCAGAAATAATGGTAAAAGCATTTGAAATAGCAGGATATGAAGAAGAAGAAATAAAAAATAGATTTGGAGCATTATATAATGCATTCCAATACGGAACACCACCACATGCTGGAGCTGCACCAGGAGTAGACAGAATGGTAATGCTAATAACAGACTCACAAAACATAAGAGAAATAATAGCATTCCCTAAAAACAAAAAAGCAAGAGATTTATTAATGAGAGCACCATCAAGAGTAATGGAAGAACAATTAAAAGACGTACACATCAAAATAGAAGAATAAAAAGGAAGAAAGGAAAGAATATGGAAAATAAGAAAAAATTTTATATAACCACACCAATATATTATCCAAGTGGTAAATTCCATATAGGAACAGCATATACAACAATTCTTACAGACACAATAAAAAGATATAAAGCTCTTAGAGGCTACGATTCTTATATGCTAACTGGATTAGATGAACACGGACAAAAAATTCAAACAGTTGCAGAAAAAGAAGGTAGTAAACCACAAGAATATGTTGATAAAATGGCTGAAGCAACAAAAAAATTATGGAAAGATATGAATATAAGTTATAGCGACTTTATTAGAACAACAGATAAACGTCATGAAGAAACTGTTGCTAAAATATTCGAAAAACTATTAGCACAAGGAGATATATACAAAGGTGAGTACGAAGGTTGGTATTGTATGCCTTGTGAAACATATTTTACACAAACACAATTAGTAGATGGAAAATGTCCAGATTGTGGTAGAGATGTACAACTTATGAAAGAAGAAACATATTTCTTCAATATGAAAAAATACCAAAAAAGATTAGAAGAGTTCTACGAGAAGAATCCAGATTTTATACAACCAGAAAGTAGAAAAAATGAATTATTTAATAACTTTATAAAACCAGGTGTAGAAGATTTATGTGTTAGTAGAACAAGTTTCGATTGGGGAGTTAAAGTACCAAGTGATCCTAAACATGTAGTATATGTTTGGCTAGATGCTTTAACAAACTATATTACAGCACTTGGATATATGCAAGAAGATGATAGCAAATTTAAAAAATATTGGCCAGCAGACCTTCATATAATAGGGAAAGATATAATAAGATTCCATGGTATTTATTGGCCTATATTCTTAATGGCATTAGATTTACCACTTCCTAAAAAAATATATGCACATGGATTTATTTCTATAAGAGATGGAAAAATGTCAAAATCTAAAGGAAATGTAATTTACCCAGAAAATCTAACAGAAAGATATGGAGTAGATGCTACAAAATATTTCTTATTAAGAGAGTTTGCTTTTGACCAAGATATTTCATTTACACCAGAAAGTTTTGTAAATAGATTTAATGCAGATTTAGCAAACGATTTAGGAAACCTACTAAACAGAACAGTAGGAATGATTAATAAATACTTTGAAGGAAAAGTGGATGTATCAGAAGCTAAAACAACAGAAATAGATGCAAAATTAGAAGAAAAAGTATTAAGCAATATAACTGAAATAGAAAAGCTTATGGATGATTTACATGTAAGTAATTCGCTTGAAAAAATATGGGAAATAATTTCCGTTTCAAATAAATATATAGACGAAACAGAACCATGGAAACTAGCAAAATCTGAAAATGAAGAAGATAGAAAAATATTAGTTTCTGTAATGGTACACTTAGTTGAAAATCTTAGAATAGTAGGAACAATTTTGCAAGCATATATGCCAGAAACAGCAGAAAAAATATTAAATACACTAAACGTAGAAAATAGACAATGGGAAGACATAAAAGAAATTCATTCAAATAGCGGAATAATAGAAGTTCCAAGCAAAATAGAACCATTATTTGCACGTTTAGACGTAAAAGAAGAAATGGAATATTTAGAGAATTTAATAAAAGGAAACAGAAAATAAAAATGTAGAGGCGACCATTGGTCGCCTTTGTGAATTTGATACTACAAGTATTTTTTCAAAGTTTCAACACTATCTTCTTGCATAACAACAAAATCGTTTAAAATTGTATCTATTTCTTTTGGTAAATTTTCATTATTATTTAACAACTTTCTCCCTTCAATAATACCCATGTTAGTACCTTGAATTAAAAGTTCAGAAAGTTTAGAATTACTATGATCGTTCATAGTTTTCATTTGAACACCATACCATGTCATCATTTTAGTCATAGCATTAGTTTCATGAGGTTCTTTTTCAGTATTATAATTTGAATATACATCATTTACTCTGTTTGAAATATCTCTATATTTATTATATTCACCGTCTAAAACCTTTCTAAAAGAGCTATCTTCAACCTTATCTAAAACAAAATTAATAGCATCCATACCCATAGTAGCACCCTTATTAACCTCATCCAAAACATTCAAATTCTGATTATCCATCTCAACACCCTCCTAAAATTTATATAAATTAAAAATATATTTGTTTTTGAAATACCGCGTAAGCGACCAAACGAGCAGATGTCTGCGAGTGCGAGTTGGAGCAATCTTCATTACTTTGAAAAAAAGATTGCGACACCAAGGTATAAAAAAACAATATATTTTTAAAGATTAATTATAAATTTAATAATATTAGTATTTCATAAAAAAATAAATTAATACAAAAAACATTTTTATTTTTCAAAAAGTATGATATTATAGAATTCGATAATAATAAACAAAGGAAGAGGAAACACAATGTTCAAAAGAAAAAGAGATTACTTAATACCAGTATTTGGATTTTTACTTATAATATTAATTGGATCAATTATTTTATACATGCCATTTTGCAAAGTAGGAACAATAAATTTTATAGACACTTTATTCACATCAACATCTGCAACTACTACAACAGGATTTGATATAAACGATATTTCTACAAAATACACAGCTCTTGGTCAAGTAATAATTGCAATTCTAATGAATATAGGAGCAGTAGGATTCATTTCTTTAATAGTTGTTATTTTTAAAATAAAAAATAGAAGAATTTCTCTATCAAATATGAAAGTTATTAACGACAGTATTTCTGATAACAATTACTTAAATTTAAGAGAAGAAGTTGTTAATATATTAAAGTATGTATTTTTTATAGAATTAATTGGAGCACTTTTATTAGCTGTTAAATTTATTCCAGAGTTCGGATTTGCAAAAGGAATTGGATATAGTTTATTTCATTCAATATCTGCATTTTCAAATACAGGGTTCGATTTATTTGGAGAAGATGGATTAACACGGATATAGTAATGACATATATGTACGTCTTGTTATAGTTATTTTAATGATTTTAGGAGGTATAGGATTTTTACCTATAAACGATATTGTAAAAAATAAAACTAAGAAGTTTAATAAGCTAAAATTACAATCAAAAATTGTTATTATATATTCTATTGCTTTAATAATAATTTCTACTGTAGGAATTAAAATTTTTGAAGGAAGCAATATATCATGGATGAACGCTTTATTTATGGGAGCAACAACAAGAAACACAGGATTATATACAGTAAGTGTTAATAAAATGAGTGTGGCATCTAAATTATTTATTTTATTATTAATGATAATAGGTGGTGCTCCAGGTTCAACAGCAGGAGGAATAAAAGTAGTTGTTTTTGCTGTATTAGAAGCAGTTATAGTTACAACATTATTAGGAAAAAAGGAAGTTGTTTTATTTTGGAGAAAAATAGATGAAGATACAATAAGATTATCTGTAACAATACTTTCAATGTTCATAATTATAATTCTAATTGCAACAATGGCAATTTTATGGTTAAACGATTTTGGATTGTTTGATGTATTGTTTATGAGTGTTTCGGCAATATCTTCAACAGGACTTACAAGTACAAGTATGCAAGTTTTAAATGTAGCAGGAAAATTTATTTTAATGATATTAATGTTTATAGGAAGAATAGGACCACTTTCTATATTTGCAATATTTGCACCAGAAAGTAATAAAGCAAAAGTTGATTTTCCAAAAGAAGAATTAATTTTATAGGAGTGATAATATGAGTGAAAATAGTATAAATGAAGTAAATGAATTACTTGGAAAAATAAAAGTAACAAAAGAAAATAAGGAACAAGTAAAAGAAATAAGACAATGTCTTGTTGATAGAAATTTCGATATGGCGTTGGAATTATTAAAACAAATAATTCCAACAGATGAGCCAAAAACTAAAACAAATAAAACACCTAAAAAACAAGTTATTAAGGAAGAAGAATCTGAAGGAGCATATCCTAAAATATTAGAAAATCCTGAACTAGAAAAAATATACATAGGATTACTTTTAAGTAATCCTAAAGCAATATCAATGTATTATTTTTTACATGACGATTGTTATTTTGAAAATGATAGAATTTTAAATATATATAAAAGTGTATTATTTACTGAAGGACAAGCGTATGCTTCGGAACAAGCAAAACAAGACTTTAATTTTCCAAAAGAGTTAAAGGACGATTATGAAGTGAAATCGCAATTCAGAAGAAATGTGGCTAACAAAAAATTTGATTTTGAAGAAGTATATACAGAGTTAAAAAAATTATTTGTATTAAGAAAGCACTATTCACAAATGCCAATAAAAGAAACTCAAGAAAAAATTGCAGATATAAAAAATTATAAATTATATGATGAAATGACAGTAGAAGAAGTAGAAAATGCAGTAAATCAAGTAATTGTTACAGATAAATTTAAACAATCTGTATTAAATGAAAATGTAACATCATTTTTAGTAACAGGTGATAATAATTTAACAAATGGATTAGAGTTGCCATTTCCAATTCTTTCTAGTGTATTTAAAGGAATAAGAAAAGGCGAAACTATGGCATATGCAATGCCATCTAATGCCGGTAAAAGTAGATTTACAGTAAACTTAGCAGCACATATTGCATTTATAAAAAAGCAAAAAGTATTAATTATTTCAAATGAAATGTCAGAAGAAAAAATGAAATTGTGTTTAATTACAACTATAATAAATAATCCAGAAATACAAAAATTGCACGGTCAAAAATTACAAGTAACAGAAGGACAACTATTAGAGTTAAAATTCAGAGCAGATAGTAAATCTAAGGTAAAAACAGATAAAGATGGATTTATTGTTAGAGACGAAAAAGAAACACAAAAAGAATATATAAAAAAATTGCAAGAAAATTCTGAAGAATTTAATATGGTTATAAAAGCAACAGATTGGCTAAATAAAGAAATGAAAAATGCAATTTATTTTGTAAATATAACAGACCATACAAACGAAGAACTACAAAAAGTTATAATGAACTACTATTATAAAGAAGAAATAGAATATGTATTTTACGATACAATGAAAACAGATACAGCAAATATAGGAAAAGGAGAAGAATTAAAAAGAACAGCAACAATACTATCTAATTTAGCTCAAAACTTTGGAATGTTTATAGGAGCAACAATGCAGCTTTCAGAAACAGATACATTGCCAATAAACTTGGATATAAATGATTTAGCAGTTAGTAGAACTGTAAAAGAAGTTTTAGATACACTATGTTTAGTAAAACAAATACACAATGAAAATTTAGGAGATTATGAATATTCTTTAGAGGAAGTAGACACAAAATTTTTCGATTTAAAAAGAGAAAAAGACCCAGATGAAAGATATTATGCATGTGTAGTAGACAAAAACAGAGCAGGTGCAAAACCAAAAGTATTATTTAAATTAAATTTAGCATACAATAGATGGGAAGAGCTAGGATATTTACGTTTGAAACAAATAAAGAAAAATAAATAAAGGAAGAGGAAAAAATGCTTTTTAGTATAGTTATTTTAGTAATTTTAATAGGAATTAATGCTTTTTTTGCAAGTAGTGAAATTGCATTTATTTCATTAAATGATGCAAAAATAGAGAAACAAGCAAAAGATGGAGATAAAAAAGCAAAATCAATACAAAATATGCTTAAAGATCCAAGCAAGTTTTTAGCTACAATACAAATAGGAGTAACACTTGCAGGATTCTTATCAAGTGCCTTTGCAGCAGATACATTTGCAGAGGTACTTTCTCCAAAACTATATAATTTAATGCCCTTTATACAAGAGCAAACCTGGAGAGCAATATCAATAATATTAATAACATTAATATTATCTTATTTTACACTAGTTTTTGGAGAACTAGTTCCAAAACGACTAGCAATGAAATATACAGAGAAAATAGCATTTTCATCTGTAGGAATTATAAAAGCAATATCTGTAGTTGCATCGCCATTTGTAAAATTACTTACACTTTCAACAAATGCAGTATCAAAAATATTTAAAATAACAGAAAACGAAGAAGAAGTGGTAACAGAAGAAGAAATAAGAATGATGATAGATGTAGGAGAAGAAAAAGGTGTAATAGGAGTTGCAGCAAAGGAAATGCTAAACAATGTATTTGAATTTAATGATAAAATAGTATCTGAAATAATGGTTCCAAGAACAGAAGTATTTGCTTTAGATAAAGAACTAACAATAAAAGAAGTAATAGATATTTTATCAGAAGATACAAGGTACAGTAGAGTTCCTGTGTATGAAGAAACAATAGACAACATAGTAGGAATAGTATATATAAAAGATATTTTGCTTTCTAAAAAAGATGAAAATAGAAAAATAAAAGAATTAATGAAAAAAGCATATTATGTACCAGAAACAATAACAGTAGACAAACTATTTGAAGAAATGCGAAAAAACAAAAAACAAATATCAATAGTAATAGAAGAACATGGAGGAACCTCTGGAATAGTAACAATGGAGGACATACTAGAAGAAATAGTAGGAGAAATATATGATGAATACGACACATCAGAAAATAAAGTAGTTGAATTAGATTCAAATACCTATTTAATAGACGGAAGTCTTGCCATATATGATTTAGAAAAGATATTCGATATAGAAATACCAGAAGGAGACTACGACACAATATCAGGCTATTTAATAGATTTGCTAGGCAGAATTCCAAAGCCAAAAGAAAACATAATAATAGAAACAGAGCAATTAGACTTTAAAGTAGAAAAAGTAAAAAACAAAAAAATAGTACAAGTAAAAGTATGCAAAAAGTGATTTTTGGGACGGGGTCAAAAATCACCTTTTCTTTATAGAAATTTATGATATATTAGGTAAAAAAATATGAAAAAGGAAAGAAAGCATGAAAAATAGTTTTTTAAATAGAACATTAAAAGGTACAAAATTTTATATAGTTTTAACACTAATATTAAGTGCAGTGTATTCGAGATTATTGGTATACATACCTATGTTTATACAATATGCACTTGATGGTGTAATAATGGGAAATGAAAGTGTAATTCCAAAGCTAATAAGAAACTTATTTTATTCAAATGATAAAATATCAAAAATAATAGTTCTTGTTTTAGTATTGATAATACTAAATATATTAGTTTTTAGTGTAAATTATTTAAAGAGTAAGATTAATGTAAAATTTAATTTAATAATAAATAGAAATGTTAAGGAATTAGTTTTAGAGCATATACCAAAAATAAATTATATGCAATTTAGCAATATAGATAAATCAAATGTAATTCAAAGAGTTAATAACGATGCTGCTACATATTCTGAATTTTTTAATTCACAAATAAATTTATTCTTTGATACAATTTTTATTATTATATTTGCAGTATCACAAACTTTGCAATTAAATGTTACTGTAGGATTGTTTATAGCTATAATTTGTGGACTTATAGTTGCATTATCTATATGGTATTTCAAAGCATCAAGGCCATTAGTAGAAGATATTGTAGAAAGTAATAGAGAAGTGATAAACAAAACTACAATAGAAATAGAAGAATCTAAAATGTTAAAAATATTTAACAGAAGAGATAAAGAAATAGAAGATTTCTCAAAAATGAATAGTGAATATAAGAAAAAAGAAATAAAACTTGCAAAAATGAAAGTGTTATATGGAATTGGAACACATACCTTAAGAAATTTCAAAGAACCATTTATATTATTATGGGGTGGAATATTAGTTGTACAAGGAAAAATGACACTTGCTACTATATCAATTTTACTAACATATTCAACAACAATATTAGAATATGTATATAAATCAGTAGATAAACTAAAGGTAATAAATGAATTTATTGTGGCATATAAAAAGTTATCAAATTTAATGGATTTAGATGAAGATATAGAAAAAAATCCTTATGTAGAATTAGATGGAGATATTGTTTTTGAAAATGTAAGTATAAAACTAAATGAAAATACTATATTAAAAAATTTGAATTTTACAATTAATAAAAATGAGAATGTAGCAATTATAGGAGATAATGGTTCGGGAAAAACAGTTATTTCAAAAACTTTAATAGGATTTTATGATTATACAGGAAATATATATATTGGAAAATACAATATAAAAAATGTAAGTAAAAAGAGCTTAAGGGATTATATAGGAGTAGTTCTTCAAGATACATATTTATTTACAGATACAATAAAAGACAATATAAATATTGCTAATCCTCTTATTAAAAATGAAGAAATAATAGAGGCATGTAAATTAGCAGATATATATGAAGATATAAAAGGTTTTGATAAGAACATAGATTATATGATAGGAAAAGGCGGAAATAACATTTCTGGAGGGCAAAAACAAAGAATTGCAATAGCAAGAACACTAATAAAACGAAATAATTTTATAGTTTTTGATGATTCATTATCAAAACTTGATACAAGAACTAAAATGAATATATTAAATAATATTATAAAAATGAAAATAGGAACAATCATAATTTCACACGATTTAGAAGTAGTAAAGAAATGTGATAAAGTATTGTTCATAAACAATAAAACTATTGAAGCTGGTAAACATGAAGATTTAATGAATTCTAATAAATTATATAAAGAAATTATAGAAATTAGTAAAAATAAAATAATAGAAGATGAGGAATTTTAAGTAATGTTAAAAGAGATTATAAATAATTACAAAAAACAAGCAATTAAAGTAGCACTTCGGTTGGTTTATAACAAGTATAATGGTAGTAGTTTTTATAGCTTTTACAATTGTTATGGTAGAATATGCAATACCAAGTAAAGATATTAAATTGATAATAATATTGGGTATAAGCTATTTTGGAGTTAATATTTTACGTTCTATAGTTACATTTTTTGAAGATTTTAATGATGAGGGATTTATAAAAGAATTAGAATCGGATTATAGAGAGAAGATATATTTAAAGTTACAAAAAACAACACAAAGTGAGATAGATAAAATAAGAGTTGGTGAAATACTAGAAAATATAATAAATGACACAAAAGAATATGCAAAATGGTATGGCGAGGGAGTTTGTAGATCTTATTTTGCTGGAATTGTAAGATTGGTTGGAACATTGCTTGTGTTAATGTATCTAAATATACCAATAGTTACTATAACATTTTTAATATATATATTTGGATTTTGGGTAACACACATATTTAATAAAAAATCAATTCAATACACAAAGTTAAAAAGGGAAGCAAATGCAAAAATATTAAACTGGTCAAATGAACAAGTACAAGGATATTCTACAATAAAGTCATTAGAAATTGAACACGAAAGAATGATACAATTACAAGGGTTGATTTCCCAATATGAAAAATCTGTAAATAAATTAGAGAAAAATATTAGAATATATACTGGATTGTACGATTTTATAGTTTCATTTGTTGGAGTATTAAATATATTAATTGGCTCAATAGGAGTTGAACAGGGAATAATAACATATGGAGCAATAATAATTCTTGCAAGATATATATCTTCACCAGAAACATATGCAAAATGGGTAATAGAAGGATTTCAAATAAGAAACATTGGAAAAATATCATATGAAAGAATAGACAACATTCTGCAAAAAAAAGAGGAAGAAATAAACGAGGGAATAGAATTAAAAGAAGTAAATAATATTCAATTTGAAAGTATTAGTTTTTCATATGATAATGAGAAAAATGTTTTAAACGATATATCTTTTAATGTAAATAAAAATGAAAGTGTTGCCTTAATAGGAAGAACAGGTAGTGGAAAGACAAGTTTAGTAAATTTAATTTGTAGATTTTATGACTTAAAAGAGGGAACTATTAAAATAAACGGAAAAGACTATAAAGAATATAGTATAAAAAGTTTAAGAGATAAAATTGGATATATTATGCAAAAAGTCGTAATATTTGATGGAACAATTTTAGAAAATATAAATTATGCTAATAAAAATATTTCAAAAGATGAAATAGTTGAAATATGCAAGAAGTTAAATTTACATGATAAAATAATGTCGTTAAAAGATGGATACGAAACAAAGATTTCTAGTGATACAGATATTTTTTCAGCAGGAGAAAAACAACTTTTAAATTTTACAAGAGTAATGGTTGAAAATCCAGAAATTATAATACTAGATGAAGCTACAGCATCGCTTTCATACAAATCTGAAATGATGGTAAGAAAAGCAATAAAGGAGATAACAAAAGGAAAAATAAGCTTTATTATAGCACATAGACTATCAACCATAAAAAAATGCGACAAAATATTACTTATGAAAGATGGTAAAATAATAGAAGAAGGAAATCATAATGAATTGATGAATAAACATGGAGAATACTATCAATTAATTAATATTTAAATGTAATGATTTTAAGGACGAGTCAAAAATCACTATTGTAAATTAACAAATAATATGATATAAGTAAAAAAGATGGGGGAATGATAAATTGCGAGATAGTAAGTTGAACAAATTGCTACGGCAAAAAATATTATTACACATCTTTTTTTATACATTAAGATATAAACGAATGTTTGATAAACGGATGCTAATAATATATAATGGTGAAAAAATAAGGATGTGGTATTATGCAAGAAAATAAATTAGCAATATTTGAAGAAAAACAAATAAGAAGAGAATGGTATCAGGAGGATTGGTATTTTTCAGTAGAAGATGTTGTTCAAATTTTGACAGATTCTGTAGATGTCAAACAGTACATAAAGAAATTAAAAATTCGAGATGAAGAGTTAAATAATAACTGGGGTACAATTTGTACCCTGGTTAAAATGAAAGCTAAGGATGGAAAAATAAGAAAGATAAGAACGGCAAATACCAAAGGAATATTAAGAATTATACAATCTATACCATCCCCTAAAGCAGAACCATTTAAATTATGGCTAGCACAAGTTGGAAGTGAAAGATTAGATGAAATTGTTAATCCTGAACTAGCTATTAATAGAGCAAAAGAAACATATATAAGAAAGGGATATGATGATACTTGGATTGCACAAAGATTAAAATCAATAGATAGTAGAAAAGAACTTACAGATACATGGAAAGAAAGGGGGGCAAAAAATAAAGATTATGCTATATTAACAGATGAAATTTATAAAAGTACATTTGATATGAATACTGAAAAATATAAAGAACTAAAAGGAATTAATAAAACTAAGAGAAACTTAAGAGATAGTATGGGAAAATTAGAACTTGCAATTACAAATTTAGCGGAAGTAACAGCAAATGAAATGCATAATACTAATAATAGTTTTGGTTTGGAAGAATTAAAAGATGATGTACAAGAAGCTGGGGAAATAACAGGCAAAGCTAGAAGAGATATTGAAGATAAAATTGGGAAAAAAGTTGTACAAAAAAGTAATTATAAAAATTTAACTAATAATATAGGTGGAAAAAAGTTAAAATAATTAAAAACATAAAAGCTCTTTTAAGCGAATACAATTAAACAAAAGTATTTGCTTAAGGGGGCGTTTTTTAATGCATAAGATTTCCATAGAAGAACGTGCAGTAAAACTTGCACATTATATAATAGATTCAAAAGAAACAGTAAGAGGAACGGCAAAGGCTTTTGGAATTTCTAAGAGTACAGTACATAAAGATGTGAGTGAAAGATTACTAAAAATTAACCCTGCTTTAGCTGCAGAAGTAAGAGTTATTTTAGATGAAAACAAAGCAGAAAGACACATTCGTGGTGGAATAGCTACAAAAAATAAATATATAAAAGAGCATAATGCTTCATAAAAATACACAATTCGACAAATAGCCTCATATAATAAAGTAGCCTACTATTTATTATATGAGGTGATTTTTATGAAAAAAATAAAAAAAGGAGATATAGTAGCAAGAAAATCTCATGGTAAGGACATATTATTTTTTGTTGAAGATATATTAGAGTCTGATAATAATAATTTTGCAATACTTAGTGGAGTAACTATTAGAATACTAGCAGATGCACCAGTAGTCTGATGACAACGGATAATATGACGAACGACGAGAATTACGAAAGCACTGATAATAGTGAGTTTTTTTCATAATTATAATTATAGCAGGTTTTAATAAAATAATATGTAAAAACTTGTCGAATAAGATAAGAAATAAGTAATCAAATTCTAAAAAATACCATAGAGTTATCTATGGTATTACTTTACTATTTTTATAATATGTTCAAAATCATAAATTTCGTTAATCAATTTATTTTTTAAAAATTCTGGTTTGAAATCAAAATCTTTTAATGAAGAAATTTCTAACCATTCAAAATTATGTATTTTTATTTCTCCTTTATCATTTTCAGTTCTAGAATAATTATGAAAAGGTATTTTTTCAAAGTTATCAGGTTTTACAATATAATAAAAGCCAAGTTCATGTGTTTCAAATCCTTTTTTATCTAAATAAAAATTTTCAACAAAAGCAAGTTCTTTATCTATTGAAACAGGGGTATCAAGTTCTTCTAACATTTCTCTAAGTATAGCAGTTTTTGTATCTTCACCTAATTCAACATGTCCACCAGGTAGACAATAAGAAATATTATTTTTCATTTTTATTGTTAATAATTTATTGTTATAAATAACTATTCCATTAACCCTATATTTAAATTTTTTTGTTTCTGTTTTAAATTCTATATCATCCATCTCAAACTCCTTTAATATTTTTTATATTTTATCAAAATAAAAATAAAAAATCAACTTGAAATAAAAAAACATATTAAAGAAACTAGAATTTAAGGAATTTAAATTAAAGATAATAGGAACTAAAATAAAAAAATTAACTCAAAATAGTTATAATTTATATTTTGAATTTGAAAAAACGAAGAATTCAAAGATTTATATATGAAAATCAAAATATCAGAATAGAAAAGTATAATCCAGAAACATTTATACCACATATTACTATTCATATAGATAAAAATTATGAAAGAATTTTACAATTGCAAGAAAATATTATGAAAAATTTTAATCCTTTTTATATTAAAACAATAAAGATAAGTCTTTATGAAATATATCTACCTAGAAAAATCTTATAATAATTGACAAAATTTTACAAAAATGATTACATGTTTTATGTAAATCTACAAAGGTTGAATATTTTTTTAATATTCAATTAGCATTTAAGAAAGGAGGAAAACATGGAAAAATATCTAATTGTTTTAGACTTAGATAATACTCTATTACATTCTGATAAAAGCATTTCAGATAATTCAAAAGCAATTTTAGAAAAATGTCAAAAACTAGGCTGTAAGATAGTTGTTAATACTGCCAGAAGTTATATTAGAACTATTGATTTTGCAAAACAAATAAATGCAGATTATATATGTTCTTTTAATGGGAATTTTGTATGTGATAAATATGATAATATAATTTATTATAATCATATTCCAGAAAATAACTCAAGAGCAGTTATTGAAGAAATAAGTAAGTATACAAAACATATTGTAAATGAAGGATTATATGCTTCTTTTTGCATTGATAAAGAAGATGTTAATTTTGTTGATTCGAAATTTGCATCATTAAACTTTGTGAAAAACTTACAAAGTTGCAAATTGATTTTAAAATGTAAAAATGAAGAATATACATCAATAAAAAGTATTACTGAGAACTATAATTTATCAATAACTTTTATGAGTGAAAAGAATACAGCAAGAATTTTACCTAAAGATACAGACAAGTGGACGGGAATACAGAAAATAAAACAACATTTAAACCAGAAATATAAAGTTATTGCATTTGGAGATGATATTACAGATTTAGAAACTTTATCAAATGCTGATATTGGAGTAAGAATGAAAAACTCAACTTCGGAGCTTATAGAAAAAATAAACTTTTCCACATCTTCAAATAATGATGATGGAGTTGCAAGATTTTTATGTCATTATTTTAATTTAGAACAGAAAAGTATTAACTATGATAATGTAAAAATTTTGGATTGTTCATTAAGAGATGGAGGACATTTAAATGAATTTAAATTTGGATATGACATTATTAAAGGCTTTATTGAAAAATTGGCACTTGCAAGAACGGATATAATAGAAATAGGATTTTTACAAGATTGCAATTTTGATAAAGATTGTGCCATTTATCCGACAGTTGAAGATGCAGAAAAAATATTACAAAGTATTGATTGCAAAAATTCAATTATTTCACTTTTAACTCAAGTAGATAAATTTGACATATCAAGGCTAAAAAAATGTTCTGGTAAGGTGAAAATGATAAGAGTGTCTTTTCATAGCAATTATATTGACCTAGGAATGCAATATTGTGAAGAAGTGAAGAAAAAGGGATATATATGTTCTGTAAATCCTATTAATTTTTCACATTATAGCAATGAACAAGTAGTAGAATTAATAGCTAAAGTTAATAAAATTAATCCAGATATTTTTTCAATAGTTGACACTTTCGGAGTATTGCTAAACAAAGATTTTAGAAATAAATTAAATTTGATAAACCATTTACTTAATCAAAAGATTAGTAGAGGGATTCATTTACATGAAAATCTTAATTTAGCTTTTTCATCAGCTCAAACACTAATTGATACTAATAGTTTTGATGGTGATATAGTGATTGATACATCAGTAGAAGGAATGGGA
>USJU01000015.1 GCA_900555085.1 uncultured Clostridium sp. | reverse complement strand
TTTCTTTTCTTGCTCGTTCCTCCCCAATGACCTTGTAACAGGCTTTGCCTTAACAAGCTTCATTGGTCCCCACAAACAACTCGCAAATTTTAATCTGTTTATAAATTTTCTTTGTTTTCTTCTTTTTCTTCGTCTTCTTCTAATGCTTTTTTGCTTAGGTTTATTCTTCCTTGATCGTCTATTTCTATTACTTTTACTTTTATAACGTCTCCTACTTTTAATACGTCTTCTACATTTTTTATTCTTTCTTTTGATATTTTTGATATATGTAATAGACCTTCTTTTCCTCCGCCAAGTTCTATGAATGCTCCAAAGTTCATTATTCTTGCTACTGTTCCTTCGTATACTTGTCCAACTTCTATATCTTTTGCTATGTCTTCTACCATTTTTAGTGCTTTTTTAGAATTTTCTTCATCTTGTGAATAGATAAACACTTTTCCGTCTTCTTCGATGTCTATTTTTACTCCTGTTTCATCTATTATTTTGTTTATCATTTTTCCACCTGGTCCTATTACATCTTTTATTTTGTCTACTTTTATTACTGTGTTTGTAATTTTAGGTGCATATTTTGAAACTTCTGCTCTTGGTTTTGCTATTTGTTTTAACATTACTTCATCTAGTATATATTGTCTTGCTTTTCTTGTTCTTGCAAATGCTTCTTCTATAATATCGTATGTTAATCCATCTACTTTTATATCAACTTGTATAGCTGTAATTCCTTTTTCTGTTCCTCCAACTTTAAAGTCCATATCTCCAAAAAAGTCTTCAATTCCTTGTATATCTGTTAGCATTACATAGTTGTCTGAACCATTTGGATCTGTAACTAGTCCTGTTGAAATACCTGCTACTGGTCTTTTTATTGGAACTCCTGCTGCCATTAATGCAAGTGTACTACCACATATACTTGCTTGTGATGTTGAGCCATTTGAAGATAATACTTCAGATACAACTCTTATTGAGTAAGGGAATTCTTCAACAGATGGTATAACTGGAACTAAGGCTTTTTCTGCTAATGCTCCATGTCCTACTTCTCTTCTTCCTGGTCCTCTTGATGGTCTAGCTTCTCCAACACTGTATGAAGGGAAGTTATATTGGTGCATATATCTTTTTCCTGTTTCTTCATCTATTCCATCTAATATTTGTTCTTCACTTGCCATTCCTAATGTTGCAATTGAAAGTACTTGTGTTTGTCCTCTTGTGAACATTGCACTACCGTGAACTCTAGGTATTAAATCTATTTCACATGATAATGGTCTTATTTCATCTATTTTTCTTCCATCTGGTCTTTTATGTTCATTGTAAATCATTTCTCTTACACATTTCTTTTCTAAGTCGTGTATACTTGTAGAAATGTCATACATTTTTTCTGCAGTTTCTTCTTCTCCATATTTTTCAGTAAAATATGCAACTATGTCTTCTGTTAATTTATCCATATTTGCGTCTCTTACTTCTTTATCTACAGCTTGTACATCTTTGTTCATTCTTTCTTTAAAGTTTGCAGAAACTTCTTCAAATACACTTGCATCAACAGCAAATGATTTATATTCAAATTTTTCTTTTCCTATTTCTTCTTTCATTTTAGAAATAAAATCGCATACTTTTTTAATTTCTACATGAGCTTCTTTTATTGCTTGTAACATTGTATCATCTGGTATTTCATCTGCTCCTGCTTCTATCATTGCTATTTTTTCTTTTGTTCCTGCAACTGTAAGTTTTAATCTACTTTTTTCTCTTTGTTCTAATGTTGGATTTATAACAATTTTATCATCCACATAACCTACATTTACTGCTGCTGTTGGTCCTCCAAAAGGTATATCAGAAATTGAAAGTGCTGCTGAAGCTCCTATCATTGCACATACTTCTGGTGAATTATCTGGTTCAACAGATAATACTGTTGCAACAACACATACATCATTTCTAAAATCTTTTGGAAATAATGGACGAAGTGGTCTATCTATTGCTCTTGATGTTAAAATTGCTTTGTCACTTGGTTTTCCCTCTCTTTTTGTAAAACTTCCTGGTATTTTTCCTACTGAATATAATTTTTCTTCAAAATCAACTGAAAGTGGGAAGAAATCTATTCCATCTCTTGGTTCTTTAGATGCTGTTACATTTACCATAACAGTTGTTTCTCCATATCTTACAAGTACACTTCCATTTGCAAGTTCTGCCATTTTTCCTGTTTCTATTGTTAGTTCTCTTCCTGCTAATTCCATTGAATAACTTTTAAACATTTCTTTTCCTCCTATATAAACTTTCTACACACCTTCTTTAAATATTTATTATAGATGTAACCTCTATAATATGTTTCTTCTTTAAACACATTATACAAGCTACGTTCTATTAATAAATATTTATTTTATAAATTTGTATTTTAATAAAATTTAAAACAAGGACGTTTTCTAGCAAAACGTCCTAATGTATAAAATTATTTTCTTAAACCTAATTTTTCAATGATGTCTCTGTATCTTTGAACATCCTTTTTAGCTAGGTAGTTTAATAAATTTCTTCTTTTACCTACCATTTTTAAAAGTCCTCTTCTAGAGTGATTGTCTTTTTTGTGAACTTTTAAATGCTCTGTTAATTCATTAATTCTTTCTGTTAAGATAGCAACTTGAACTTCTGGTGAACCAGTGTCGTTTTCTTCTCTTTTATAAGTATTAATGATTTCTGTTTTTCTTTCCTTTGTCATTTGAAAAGCACCTCCTATTTAATATTTTATTTGCCTTCATCTGAGCTAAAGTTAGGTGTGTTTTTTTACTTAAGCTAAGAAAAAGGTATGCTTTAACTTAAAGCATACCTATTTTACTATACATTTTGCAAAAAAGCAAGAGTTTATAAAAAATTCATCTATATTCTTTTGGATCATAATTTTCATAAAAATCTCTGTAACTCATAACTTGAATCGTTTTAATTTTTTTAGTTAAAATTGTAAAGCTCTTTCCTTTGGAATATGGATTATACAATGTTATATTTCCTTTTATTGTTTCACCATTTTGCCATTTTTCTAAAATAGCATTATCTATATATCCTGCAGCGCTACCTAATGATAATAAATTTTCTGGCTCAAATTTAACTCTAACAAGAGTTGAATTTTTCCTTTCATAAAAATTATCCATATAATTTTTATCCTCGTAACAACTATTAATAATCCCACAGATAAATAAACCTATGAAAGTTATTACCAAAATGCCAGCTATAACATTAATAATACTGAACCGTGCTTTTTTACTTTTTTTAGTTTCATTTAACGTTGTTTTATGAATTACTTTTGTCATCTCTTTTACCTCCATTTTCCATATCAATGATTAACTCCATAATGTTTTCCATATTTAAGTTCAAAAGAAAATCAAATAGAAGCTTGCTTTCCATTGTCTTCCTTTTATATTTATCATTGATATAATCTGTTAACGGTTTCACTTCTTCAATTACAGGTTCATTGAAATAACTTGACTCTTTCTTAATTTCTACATTTGAAAAAGTTCAAAATATTTTTCTTCCTCCTCTTTTGCTAAAAAGTAGCATGTAATACACCGCGGTCCTGCACCTGTTCCATCATTAATATCTGAGACAATATATGTTTTTAATACATATACTTCATCAATATTATATTTCTTAGGAACTTCTAATTCAGTTTTGTTCTTCTTTGCAAATAACATAATTTTTCCTCCTTTAATTAAAGCTAGGTTTACTTATAACATGTTTGCTCTTGGCAATTTTAGGAGATTATATCACATTTTTATGTTAAGTGCAACTTAATTTGTTCTTTCGGGCGGGCAGAGGCGTCCGCCCCTACATCGTTTGATGCATTTTTTATATCATTTAATCTTTAGAAAAAATCTGAAAAAATTTAAAATTTCCAAATAATATGGCGGTCAATGACCGCCGCTACAAAATAGTTTTACATTGCTGCTCTATATAAATTTATAAAGTCTTCTTTAGATGTTTCTCTTGGGTTTCCTGGTCTACAAGGATCTATCATTGCTTTATCTGCTAATAATCCTAAGTCTTCTTCTTTACATCCTGTATCTTTTACAGTTTGTGTAATTCCAACTTTCTTAGAAAGTTCTTGTATCATCCATACAAAAGTATTTATTACATCTTGGTCGTTTAAATTTGCTGCATCTGGTCTTCCTATATTTATTAATATTTCTCTAAATCTATCTGCACAAACTTCTCCATTAAATCTCATAACTGTTGGAAGTAAAATTGCATTTGCAAGACCATGTGGTGTATCATATACAGCTCCTAGTTGATGTGCCATTGAGTGTACAATACCAAGTCCTACATTTGAGAATCCCATTCCTGCAATATATTGAGCATATCCCATCATTTCTATTGCATAGTCATCTTTATCGTTTACAGCAGCTGGTAAATATTGGAATATTAATTGTATTGCCTTCATATGGAACATATCAGACATTAAATTGTGTGCTTTTGTTATATATCCTTCAACTGCATGTGTTAGTGCATCCATTCCTGTTGCTGCAGCCATAGATTTTGGCATTGATGCCATAAGTTCTGAATCTACTATTGCTATTATTGGAATATCATGTGGGTCAACACATACCATTTTTATTTCTCTTGTTTCATCTGTAATTACATAGTTTATTGTAACTTCTGCAGCTGTTCCTGCTGTTGTTGGAAGTGCTATTACTGGCATTCCTCTATTTACTGTATTTGATGCTCCATTTAAAGAAACAATATCTGCTCTGTCTGGGTTTGTCATTACAATAGAAATACCTTTTGCAGTATCCATGCTTGATCCACCACCAACTGCAACTATTAAATCTGCTTTAGATGCTTTGCATTTTTCTACACCATCTAAAACGTTTTTTATAGTTGGATTTGGTTTTACATTTGAATACACTTCAAAGTCTATTCCTTCATTATCTAAAATTCTTGTAACTTTGTCTGTTACACCAACTTCAACTAAAGATTTGTCTGTAACTACTAAAACTTTTTTAAATCCTCTAGATTTAATTTCTTCTGGTAGTACCTCTCTTGCTCCTTTTCCAAAATAAGATGTTTCGTTTAAAACAAATTTTGTATTAGCCATTTAAAATTCCTCCTTTGTATTTATTATGGTTATATTATATCAATAATATTTTCAAATTCAATATTTTTTTGATTTTTCTTAAACAAAATAGAGAGTGTTATTGTTATATAACGCTCCCTATTTTACTTTTTTAGTCTCCTAAACAAATTCCTATATCTCTTGCTGTTTTTACTAGGTCATGGTCCATTGTTACTAATCTCACATTGCTTTCTGCTGTTCCACCTTGTACTGCTCCTATTTCTTTATTGTTTCCTACAACTTCTTCTAAAGTTACATAGTTTAGTTTTCCATCTTTTAATACTGTAAGAACTCCAAATTTTCCTTCCATTGCTAATTCCATTGCTTTTGCTCCATATTTTGTTGAAAGTACTCTATCGTATGAAGTTGGTGTTCCTCCTCTTTGCATATATCCTAATGTTGTATTTCTTGTTGTTATTCCTGTTAGTTCTTGTAAATCTTTTGCAACTTTTTCTCCTGCTCCTCCTAGTTGAACATTTATAACTCCTTTTCCACCATCACGTGTATTTTTTATACTTAGAGAACCTCCTTGTGGTACTGCTCCTTCTGCAACAACAATTACACTAAAGTTTTTACCCATTTCTTTTCTTTTATTTATTGCTTCAACAACTTTGTTTATATCGTATGGAATTTCTGGAATTAATGCTACATCTGCTCCTCCTGCTATTGCAGATTCTAGTGCTATCCATCCAGCATATCTTCCCATAACTTCTAATACCATTATTCTATTATGTGTTTCTGCTGTTGTGTGTAATCTATCTATTGCATCTGTTGCAACTGTTACTGCTGTATTATATCCAAATGTAATATCTGTACATGCAACATCATTATCTATTGTTTTTGGAACTCCTATTACATTAATTCCTCTTACAGAAAAATCTCTTGCAGATTTTTGAGTACTATCTCCTCCAAGTGTAAATAAACAATCAAATCCATCTTCTTTAATGTTTTGAACACATTTTTCAGATAAATCTTTATATACTGTTTCTCCATTTTCTTCTACTTTATAATTAAATACGTTAGCATTTAAGGAAGAACCTATTATTGAACCACCTTTTTGTAATATTCCTGAAGCTGTATTTGCAGTACTTAATTTTATATAATTATTTTTCAAAAGTCCATTATATCCATCAATAAATCCATAACATTCAATTCCATTATTTTCTGCTGTTTTTACTATTGCTCTAATTACAGCATTAAACCCTGAAACATCTCCTCCATTTGCTAATATAGCTACCTTTTTAATCATATTTTTTACCTCCTAAATTTATACTTTTGTGTTTGAATAATTATTGTTCGATTAATCTATTGCTTATTTCTTTAAAATTTTGAAAATTGTGTTGTCTTAATATTTCATATGCAATAATTGCAACTGAATTAGATAAATTTAAACATCTTATTCCATCTAACATTGGTATTCTTGCTGTTTTATCTAAGTACTGCTTCATAACATCTTCTGGTAAACCTTTTGTTTCTTTTCCAAATAAAACAAATACTTCATCCATATCTCCAAAATTTATATCTGCATAATTATGAGTTCCTTTTGAAGTTATAAAAAACATATTATTTTCTTCTGGTTTATATTTATTTAAAAACTCTTTAAAAGAAATGTGTTCTTCAATTTCCATCTTGTCCCAATAATCCAAACCAGCTCTTTTTAAATACTTGTCTGAAATTTGAAAACCATATGGTCTAACAAGATGAAGCTTAGCACCTGTTGCAGCACATGTTCTAACAATGTTACCAGTGTTTTGTGGAATTTCTGGCTCAACCAAAACAATATTTAATTTCATTTATTATGCCTCCTATTTTAGCTAATTATATCAATAAAAAAAAATAATGCAATAGCAATTACATTATTTCTAATTCCCTGTACTTCTATATTTATTTAATGCCAAATTCCATAGTTTTACTGCAATTATCCATAAAAGTATAGCCACTATTGGCGATAAATAAATCATATATGTGTTTAATCCTAAATAACACATAGTTGGATAGTATGCAACAAATGCAAACGGTAAAATATATGTTAATATTATTTGTATAAATTTATTATATATTGATATTGGGTATTCTGTTAAAGTATGTATTCTATAAAATGACCATATTATCTCATTTGACCTATATGTCCAAAAAGATGCAATACTAAATATTGTCATTAATGCTCCAATTATTAGCGCCCCAATTATACTAAAAATCATTATTTTTGCAATTAATATAATTGTTATTTGAATATTTAATTTTTGCAACATAGAAATTGTTATACCAATTCCTAAAAACAAATCTGTTATTCCAGCAAAGTCTCTTGAAGAACCAATAATGGATATAAGTGGATGCACGGGTCTTAGTAAAATTTTATCAAATTCACCGTTTCGAATATATTTTGGACCTATTTCATACATAGAATCAAAGCAAAAAGCAACAAAACCAATGGAAATTCTTGTAATTCCATATAATAATAAAATTTGATAAAAATTCCATCCGGATATATTTTCAGTATTATTAAATGCTATTAGCACAAATATTATACTCACAAGTTGAACTATTAATTCTGAAATAACACCAACTATACAATCAATTCTATATATAAGTATTTCTTTTAATGAATTCTTTAAAAAAGAGAAGTATAAACTTAAATTATACATAATTTGCTTCATATTATCCTCCATTTACAGTTACATTTTTTATTGCATGATTAAAGAAAATTTTCGCAATACTGTATAGTGCTATCCCCCATATAATTTGCTTTACAATTATCATTATAATTTCATTTGTAGAAAAATTTCCAAGCCATATATTTATTGGTGTATAAATTAATTCTTTAAAGGGCAATATTTTTGATAAGTTTTGAAACCAATTAGGAAATAATGTTATTGGTGCAATAATACCTGAAAATATTTGTATTATAGCCTTTCTTAATACTTGCATTCCCCATATTGAATTTGTATAAAAACCTATTGTACCTACAATTACTTGTAAAGAAAAAGTTATAGGTACACCTAAAATAATTATTAAAATACATAATAAGAAATCCATTATATTAGCAGGTAATACTAATTCCCAAAATAATGAACATAAAATAAATGTAGCAATTCCTATAACAGTTGCAAAGACTAATTCTCCTATATTTATACCAAAATAATATTCAAAATATGAAATCGGGTTTAGTAATTCTTTATTTATTTGTCCACTTTTTATATTTTCTGCCATTATTTCATTTACTCCCCAAGTTGCAAAAGAGCTGAATGTAATTACTAAAATATAATATGTAATCATTTGTTGTAAAGTATATCCTCCAGCATTACCAGTTTGTTTATATATAGCTTGCCATACAAAAATATATACCATTACCTCAATTATTCTATTGAGTGTAAATAAATAAAAATTTGATTTATATATATTGTATTGATTAAACTGCATTTTTGCGAGTTGCGTCATTATTTTTAACATTTGTGTGCTCCTTTATATATTTCTTTTAATATATCTTCTAATTCTGCTTCTTTCATATGAACATCTTCAATTTCACAATATTTTGATATTTCATCCATAACTGTTAAAATAGTAATCTTTTCATGTAAAAACTTTAGTTTTATACTATTTTCTTTTTCTTCTATAAGCTTTAAATTTTCATTTTTTAAATCATTCTTTATAATGCTTTTCTTATTTTTCACAATCAATTCTGCTGTTATATATTTACCATATTTATCTTTAAATTTTTGTTTTTCTCCGTCATAAATTATTTGTCCTTTGTCTAAAAGTATTATTCTATCACAAACATCTTCGATATCTTTCAAATCGTGAGTTGTAAGTATTACTGTTGTTTTATTTTCTTCATTAATTTCTTTTATAAATTTTCTTATTTTTTCTTTAACAAAAACATCTAATCCAATTGTTGGCTCATCTAAATATACAATTTTTGGATTATGTAAAAAGGTAGCAGCAATTTCGCATCTCATTTTTTGCCCTAAGCTTAAATTTTTTACCTGTTTTTCCAATAACTCATCTAACTCAAGTAGGTTTGTAAATTTTTTAAGATTTTTTCTGTATTCACTCTCGGTCATATTATACATTTTTTTAATTAATCTGAAAGATTCTATTACAGGCAAGTCCCACCACAATTGTGTTTTTTGTCCAAAAACTGCTCCAATATTTTTATTATTTTTTATTCGTTCTTTATATGGTATTATTCCATTCACAGTTACCTTACCTGATGTAGGAGTAAGTAAACCTGTAAGCATTTTTATTGTAGTTGACTTTCCTGCACCGTTTTCTCCTATATATCCAACAAGTTCTCCTTCTTTAATCTCAAAATTAATTCCCTTTACAGCCATAAAGTCCTTATATTTTGGATGAAATAAATTTTTAAAATAACCTATTAATCCTTCTTCTTTTTCTATAATTTTATATGTTTTAACTAAATTCTCTACTTTAATCATTAATTTTGCTCCATTTATTTTATATTAATTAATTCGAATCATTTATAGCATAAATTTACTTTTTTAACAAGTGTTTAGAACAACAAAAAACACATCTCTGTTGGATCGTTAGAGATGCATTCTTTATAAAAATACTTTGAACGATACGCCACATTTCTGTGGTCTCTCATCTTTCTATAAATATTAGACTTAAAACAGATAAAAAAGTCAAATAATTTAATAAATATTTCTTATTTTGTACTTATATGTATATTTGATATTTCTGTGGTTAATTCTCTTGAAATTATGTTTTGTATTTGTGCTATTTGGTTTTGTTCTAGTTTTTCTGCTTTTACAACTACACTTACACTGTCATCGTTTACAAATATTACTGCATCTTCAAATCCTTTTGTTTTTATTAAGTTTTCTGCTATCATTATTGCATTTTTCTTATAGTTTATATTTGCTATTTCTTGTGATGATATTGATTTTTGTGTTTCTGGTATTGCTGTATTTTCTAATATTTTTTGGTATGTTTCTAACATTTGTGAATACATATTTTCTCTTTGTAGTTTTGAACTTGTAAAATAATCTTCTTCTCCATTTGAATTTGTTTCTACAGTATTATTTTCACTGGTGTTATTTGCTATGTTTTCATTTTCATTTGTAGTGTTTTCTTCTTTTGTATTTACGTTGTTTGTGTCTTCACTACTATTGTTTGCCATTGTTTCTTTTATATTGTTTTCTTCTCCAACTACAAGTTCACTATCTACTAATTTTGCATCTCCTATTCCTGCATAATCGTATCCTTCTTCTGTTTTTCTGTTTGCTACTTCTTCTGATATTTGTGATGAATAGTTCAAATATCCAGCTGCAATAAGCATTAGTGCAACTACAGATATAATAATTTGATTTTTCTTAAATATTCTCATTATTAATTCCTCCTTTTAAACTTTTAACTTAAACACTTGTATTTTATGTGTTGCAAGTCCTGTTGCCGCTTCCACAGCTTGAATAATTTGTGTTTTTACATTTGCATTTTCTCCTCCTTCTGCAGTAATTATTGCTCCCTCTATTTTTGGTGAAACAGTTTTTTGAGTTATAATGCTTTTTTCTCCACTGCTATTTTCTTGCATTATTGCAGACTTCTGTGTATTTGTATCTGTTGTAGTTCTCTTTCCGCCAGAAGTATCCGCTTCTTCTGTTGTTGTTTCACTTTTGGTCTCATCGTATAATGGAACTAGCTCACTACTTTCTGAATATGTAAGCAATACAGAAACTTTTCCTACACCATCTATATTACTTAAAATTCTTTCTAAATTAGATTGCAAATCTGTTGTATTTTCTGAATTAGAGTTATTTTCTTGTGTAGCTAATTGCTTTCCTGTTGTAATATTTTGCCTAGTTTGTGTTTCATCTTCTTTTTTGTCTCCATTCCAAATTTTATTAACAGCTATACAAGTAATTATAAGAATTATTAGCAGTATAACCATATTTTCCATTTTCTTTTTGCTTTCTTTACCCTCTGCTGAATACAATTCTTTTATTTTGTTAGGAATTTTCTTCATTTGTAAAACCTCCTTATTTTATGCTAATCAACCTCTATATTTTCTTTTTTTATGCTATATGTTTCTGACAAATAGTTTTTAATTTCTTGTTTTTCCATAGATGTTAAATTATTTTGTTTTGCTTCATTTGTATTGTTTGAAATCTTTATTTCTATTTTATTAACAGCTTGTATATTTAAGTTATTGTTACTTTCTTCTCTTTCTAAACTTATTTTCAAATTATTAATAGTTCCATACGATTCTTCATTTTTTAACTCTATATTCGCATCTAAACTATTAACTTTATAACCTTTTTGTTTCATTCTATTTTTTATATCTGCTTTAATACTTGAAGTATATGTATTATCCAAATTTTTATCTATTACATTTGCACTTGCAGTAGTGGTACTTTCCACATTAAAGTAATTTTCATATTTAGATACATCTATTGTAGAGTTTCCTCCACTTATTTTAGATATTATTGGCGATATAATTGTAAATAATATGTATAATCCTATTACAGTTTTTATGTACTTTTTATTATTTCCTTCTGGCAAAATCATTTGTATTATTGTAGAAACTATAACTGCTAGAATAATAGATTTTGCCCAAGTTGACATTGCATTTATCACATTATTTTTCCTCCGTTTATCTATACATCATTCCACTATTAGAAATTTTAATAACTAATGTTGTTCCAATTATCAGCATTACAGCTATTGCACTCATAATTCCTAATAACAATTTGAAAGTTTCTCCCATTTCGTCTAATAGCTTTACTATTTTTGCATCTGCTATTGGTTGACTTATTGCTGCCACCAGATGATATGAAAGTGTTAAAATTGTAAGTTTTATAATAGGACCTATACATATTGCAATTATTACAAGTATTCCTACAATTCCAACGGCATTCTTTAGTATATTTGAGCAACCTATAACTGTGTCTACTGTATCACCTAATATTTTACCTACAACAGGTATTAAATTACTTACTGCTGCTTTAGTAGTTTTTGCAGTTATTCCATCCACACTACTTGTTAAGCTTCCATCTATTGAAACTACAGATACAAAAAGTGTAAGTGTTATTCCTAAAAGCCAAACTATGCTTGATTTCATAAATTTAGATATTTTATCTATATGTACTTCTTCTGATACTTTTGAAATAATTCCAATTGCTGTTGAAATTAATACCATTGGTATTATAAAAACTTCTAACATATTTGATATAAAATTTATTAAAAAAAGTATTATTGGCTCTATTACACCTGCTGAAGTTATACTTCCTGTGGTTAAAAGTAAAGTCATTAGCAAAGGCACAAGTGTTTGACCATAGCCCAACATATTTTGTATAGATTGTTTTGTAAGTGATATAATGTCTGCAAAGTTACTCATTATTAATGTTACTATTAATATGTATTGCACATAATATGTAATTGTTGAAATGCTTTTGTTTTCTAGTCCATCGCTAATACTTTTAAGAATACTATGTATTATAATTATTATTAAAATACTTCCTAAAATTTTTATTGTTGATTTAATTTCTTTTACAAATAGATTTACTATTTTTTTGAAAAATGTATCATTGTTTATATTTCCAGATATAGCAGATTGTAAAAGTTCTCCTATATCTATGTCTTCCATAAATTCTCCTGAATATTCTTTACTTTTTGTTATAAAATTGCTTATATTTAGCTCATCCATTTGGTTTGATATAATATCTTCTGTATTTATTTCTACATTTTCTGTTTCGTCTGTTGCATATACACTTGGTATTTCTAAAAGTAATGCCACTGCTAGTATTAATAATATTTTTTTCATATGTATACCTCTTTTTTAGAAATGTATTCTTTTGTTTAAGGTAAAATTTTTATTATTGTTTCTAATAGGCTTGAAATTATAGGAATTGATACAGAAATTATCATAATTTTTCCTCCTAAATCTACCTTGCTTGCTATTGAATTTTCTCCAGAATCTTTGCACACACTTACTGCAAATTCTGTTAAAAGTGCTATTCCTGTTATTTTTAATAAAATTCCAAGAAATTGACTATTAATGCTTGCTTTATTAGAAAAATCTGATAGAAGTTTTATTATTCCAGCTAATTGTCCAGATATCATAAAAAATATTATTACTCCTACCATTAAAGAAACATATAATGTAAATTCTGGTTTATATTGTCTTAGTATAATTATAATAATTAGCCCTATTAAACCGAACTCCTATTATTTTTATAATATCCATATATAATTCCTCTCTTATAAATTAAACATTGTTCGCACAGCATCAAACAGGCCACTTATTTGTTTTATTACCATTGTTAAAACTATTACAAGCCCTGCTAAGGTTGTCATCATTGCTTGGTCTTCTCTTCCTGCTCTTACTAACACTTGATGAAGTACTGCAACTAAAATTCCTACTGCAGCTATTTTAAAAAGTAATTCAATATTCATAAGTATAAATTCCTTTCTTTTGTTTTATTAAGCTAACAATATAACTATTGCTAGTCCTATTGTCATTCCTAATGTTTTATATAACTTTTCGTTTTTTTGCCTTTCTTGTTCTGCATCTTCTATTTGTTTTTTCAAAAAACTTTGGGTTAGCTCTATTTCTCTAACTTGTCCTTCTAAGTTTGTTTTACCGAGAAGTTTTGACAATCCTTTTAATATGTTTTTATCTTCTTCGTTTATTTCTAAATTGCTTTCTTCTATGAGTTCAGCCATGCCGTACCTGCTTCTGTATTTTTCATCTTTTGGCTGGATTCATAAAATAAATTCGAAACATTTTTATATGTATTTTTCGATACTTCTTCAAATATATCTGGTATAGGTTCATAAGTATATTTTATTTTTGTTAGAAATATGTTTAGTGCTGAATTTAATTCTTTAAGTGTTTTTACTCTATTTGAATATTTTTTTGAAAACATTATTCCTAAACTTAAACTTGTACCAAATATAGTAAAATTATTGTTTTAATAATAAACATAAAAAACTCCTTAATTTAATATTAATATATTATATTCAGGAGTTTTTGTTTTTAGAACATATTTATATATAAAATTAAATAGTAGGCATATATATTACATCTTTTATAGATATAATGTATATGCCTACTACTTTTCTGGTTATTTTTAGATTATAAATTATTTTGAACTTACTGCCTTTTCTAAATTAGTAATTCTAATCTCATGTGAAAGTAAACGTTTATTGTTTAATGCCATGTAATTTTCATATTCATCAAACTTTTTATCGTTTTTCTGGTCATCCATCATTATTTTTTCAAACATAGCATCAATTTTTTTACCGTACTTTTCTTCGAAATAAAAATTGTTGTCAATAATCTTTTCTTCAAGTTGATCAAATCTTTTGTCTAAAATTTTATTGTTTTCTTTAATTTTTTCATCTATCATAACAGATATTTTTTCGTTATTAGCCTCTATTTTTTCGTCCATCATAGCAGATAGCTTTTCATTGTTAGCTTCAATTTTTTCTTCCATCACTTTGTACAATTTTTCGTTGTTTGCTTCCATCAATTCAATAGCTCTTTTTTCTTCCATTAATTTTCACCTCCTTCTTTTTTATAAAAGTATTTTAACATTATTCTTTTTACTATGCAATAAATATTTAATAATTTTTAAATTATTTTGTATTCTTTATTTATTTTATCTAAAGCATATATTTTATTTACTTTTCCTTTATGTTTTTTATCTAAAAATACTAATTTTTCAAATATATTTTTTTCTATTAATTCCGCTATAGCTGGATTTAATTTTAAGTCTTCTAATGAATTTCCATGTGCTGTGAATATTCCTTTTATTCCTGAACATACTGCATAGTTTATTTCTTGCACGTCTTCTTTACTTCCTATTTCATCTGCTACTATAATTTCTGGTGCCATTGACCTTATAAGCATTTTCATCCCTACAGATTTTTTAATGTTTTCAATTATATCTGTTCTTATTCCTAAATCGTTTTGAGGAATTCCTTTATACATTGCTGCAATTTCTCCTCTTTCATCTACAACTCCTATGTTTTTTCCTGTAATTTCTACAGTTCCATTACTTAAATTTCTAATTATATCTCTTAATAGTGTTGTTTTTCCTGCTCCTGGTGAAGATACAATTAAAGTGTTATAAATAGTATTTTCCTCTTGATTAATTATTTCTTTAATTATGTTGTTAGAGCAACCTATTATTTGCCTTGCTATTCTAAAATTTAGATTTGATATGTAATTTATATTTTTAACTTTATTATTTTCTATTACTGCACTTCCTGTAATTCCTATTCTATGTCCACCCTTTATGGTTATAAAACCTTCACATATTTGATTTTGGTATGAATATATAGAATTTTCGCAAATACTTTGCAATATTTTTAATACATCTTCTGTTTGTACTATATAGTTTATTATTTTTTCAGAATTGTTTAATTTTAAAATTATTGGTTTAGAATTTCTTATTCTTATTTCTTCTATAACTAAATTATTATTTATTTCATTTTCCAAAACTACTCTTATATTATCTGGAAAATATCTTAAAATATCATTATAGCTCATTTTTCACCCTTTCATAGAAAGGCGACCGATGGTCGCCTTCTACTTTTAAACTTACATATATTGTGTAAACAATTTTAAATATTTAAAATAAAAAACGCATATACATATTAATATGTATATGCGAGATATTTGAGTTTTATTCTTCCCAGTTATGGTAAACATTCATAACATCATCTAATTCATCTAGTTTTTCAATAAGTCTTTCCATCTTTTCTTGTCCTTTTTCGTCTAGTGTAACATAAGTAGTTGGAACTCTCTGAATTTCTGCTTGTACAAATTCTAATCCTTCATTTTCTAAAGCTTCTCTAACTGTAGAAAAGTCTTCAGGTGATGTTGTTATCTCATAACATTCTTCATCAGATGTAAAGTCTTCTGCTCCATTATCTAATGCAAGCATCATAAGTTCATCTTCATCTTTATCAGTTGTTGTTTTATCTATTATAATTACACCTTTTCTATTAAATAAATAAGATACACAACCTGTTGTTCCAAGATTTCCTCCAGATTTATCAAAAACATGTCTTACATCTGCTGCGGTTCTGTTTTTATTATCTGTACTTGCTTCAACAATAACAGCAACACCACAAGGTCCATAACCTTCGTAAATCATTTCTTCATAATTTTCATTACTACTTGAAGCTTTTTTAATTGCATTATTAATTGTATCGTTTGGCATATTTGCAGCTTTACATTTAGCAATAACATTTTTTAATTTAGAATTCCCTGCTGGGTCTGGTCCACCTTCTTTAGTTGCAATTAATAATTCTCTTCCAAGTTTTGTAAAGATTTTACCTCTAGCTGCATCTGCTTTACCTTTTTTAGCTTGTATGTTGTGCCATTTGCTATGTCCTGACATTTTAATTCCTCCTTTTATTTCTTTTTACTATATCTTAAAAATTTTCCAAATTTTACAAATTCAGTTAACATTGTAACATATATTTTTTAGTTTGTGTAGGCTTTTTTATAAATTATAGCATTTTTTAAGTCTTAAAGCATTTAAAATTACTGTTAAACTACTAAATACCATTGCTAAACTTGCAATCATAGGATTTATAGAAATTCCCAATGGCTTAAATATTCCAATGGCAATAGGTATCATTAAACAGTTATAGAAAAATGCCCAAAATAGGTTTTGTTTTATATTTTTAACTGTTTTTTCACTAATTTTTATTAATTTTAATATTGAATATAAATCATTTTTGGTTAAAATAACGTCACTTGAATCCATTGCAATATCTGTTCCGCTTTTTACACTTACACCAATATCTGCATTTGTTAATGCTGGACTATCATTTATGCCATCCCCACACATCATAACTCTATTTCCATCTTCTTTTAGTTTCTTTATTGTTTCTGATTTTTGAGATGGCAAAACATTTGAAATTACTTTAGTTATTCCAAGTTCTTTGCCTATTTTTTCTGCTGTTTCCTTGTTGTCTCCTGTTAGCATTATTGAATTAACATTATGTTTTTTTAATTCTTCAATAACGTTTTTAGCATTTTCTCTTACAATATCATTAACTCCAATTAAAGCTAAAACTTCGTTTTCATTTGCTACATAAACAATGCTATTTCCATTAAGAGCCAATTCTTTTTCATCTTCTAAATGATTATTTTTAATAGAAAACTTTTCTATTATCTTTCTGTTACCTAATATTATTTTTTGATTGTTAACTGTTCCAACTATTCCATAACCAGCTAAGTTTTGCATATCCTCTACATTTAGTTTTTCAATTTTGTTTTCTTGCATATAGTATGCAAATGCCTTTCCTATTGGATGTATTGATTTTTCCTCTACACTTCCTGCAAGCTTTATTAAATCTTTTTCTGAAAGATTACTGTAATTGTATATTTTTGCAATTTTTAGTTTTCCATATGTTAATGTACCTGTTTTATCAAATACTATTGTATTAATTTTAGAAGCATTTTCTAAAATTTCACTTTTCTTTACTAATATACCATTGCTTGCACACACACCTTCGCTAACTACTATTGCAAGTGGAGTAGCTAATCCTAAACTACAAGGACAAGCAACTACTAATACTGTAATAAAGGTACTTAATGCTGTTCCAAAATTATAACCTAAAATTAGATATACAAAAAAAGTAATTACTGCAATAGCAATAACGGCTGGAACAAAATATCCAGAAATTTTATCTGCAATTTTTGCAATTGGTGCTTTTGTATTACTTGCCTCTATAACTAATTTTACAATTTCTGAGACAGTAGATTCTTTTCCTATTCTTTCTGCTTTATATTTTATAAATCCATCGAAATTTAAGCTCCCTGCAATTACTTTCTCCCCAGTGCCTTTTGCTACTGGTTTGCTTTCACCTGTTATAAACGATTCATCTAAATGTGCACTACCTTCAATAATTTCTCCATCTACTGCAATTTTATCTCCTGCTTTTGAAATTACTGTACAACCTTTTTTTATTTCATCAAGAGTTACTTCCTTTTGTATACCTTCTACTTCGATAATTGCTTTATTTGGTGTTATTTCTACTAATTTTTGTATTGCTTCTTTTGTTTTGTCTTTGCTTATTCCGTCAATATATCTTCCAAGTTTGACAAAGTAAATTATTATTGCAGATGATTCAAAATATAAATTCATTGTTAGATGATTTCCTTTTAATATCATATACATACCATATGCACTATAAATAAAGCTACTTATAACACCTATTGAAACAAGTGTATCCATATTAGGTATTTTATGAATTAAATTTTTATATCCATTTTTTAAAATATCGTATCCATATATCAAAAATGCAATTGTCAAAATTAATAAACTTGTAGCATAATTTACTGGATTATGATGTATATCCAAAAAGCTTATAACTGGTAATCCTACCATATGGCCCATAGCAATATACATTAAAATAATTGCAAGAATTGTAAAAATAATAAACAGTATTTTTTCTTTTTTATTATTTTTTTCTATATTAAATTCCTTAAATATGCCTAAACTTTTAAATCCTGCTTGTTTTATATACTTTTCTATTTTTTCTTGATTTAAAATATTTTCATCATATGTTATTGTAGCATTTGCCATAACAAGATTTACACTAGCATTAAATATTCCATTTTGCTTATTTAAGTATTTTTCCAACCCATTTGAACATGCACTACAAGTCATTCCATCTATTGATAAAATTAAACTTTTCATATTCTCTATTCCTCTACTATTTCAAAACCAATATCTATTATTCTTTCTTTAATTTTACTAACATCTATATCTTCTTTTGAAGTTATAGTTACTATTCCAGTATTATGATTTGCATCTACGCTTTCTACACCGTTAATTTCTGATAAAGCTGTTTTTACTCTGTTTTCACAGCCTCCACAAACCATACCACTTACTTTTAATTTTAATTCTTTCATATTAACTCATTCCTTTCCTATTTATAATCCACTGATATTGTATACCCCATATGGTATTTTGTAAATAAGGGGGTATAGTCTTATAAATCTTTTTATAACTAATTCCATTATTTTCACCTACAATTTATCATTTAATTTAATCGCCATTGCTAGACATAAAGTACGTGGCAACTGGTATTTCATTATTAATAGTATTTTTATCTAGCTTTATTTTTATTATATCTAACGATACATCTCCTAATTGTTCTATATTATTAATTCCACCTTTGCATTCTATTTTTGTATTTGAGTTAATTTCTACTTTCATTTCAAATTCTCCACCATCTGTATTATAATCAGATAATAAATCACCATAAGTTATAGTTAATATTGCTTTATTTTTATTTATTATTTTAATATTTGTACCTACTGGAGAAACTGTTAAATAAATAGGATTTTCTAATGTAAAATTTTTTATTAGTTCTTTTCTTAATTCTTCACCTTTTATATTACTTAATACACTAATTACATTTTGCTCTTGAGT
>USJU01000014.1 GCA_900555085.1 uncultured Clostridium sp. | reverse complement strand
AAAAATATGAACGCAATATCTAATGAAATACCTGTAATTTGCTATCATGCAAATTATAATGAACAATGCAATGGAAAAAATATTTATAGATGTTATAGTTGGTATGACATATATAGAAAAATAAAAGAGATATAAATGGAGATAAAAATGAAAATAGGAATTGATATAGATAATGTTATAGCAGATTTAGATAAAACATTTTTAGAAGAATTTGAAAAAGAAGATAAAAATAAAAGAAATAAAGGAATTATAAATAAAAAAGCTAAACACATTACTGAAGGAATGTTTGATTGGAGCTCAGAAGAAATAGAAGATTTTATCTGTAATAATATGGATAGAATGGTTGAAAAATTCGATTTAATAGAAGGTGCTAAAGAATATATTAATAAATTATATGAAGAAAATGAAATATTTTTAATTACTCATAGATCAAATCACTTTTTTAATAATCACGAATTAGTAACTATAAATTGGTTAAATGAAAAAGGTATAAAATATGATAAATTAGTATTTACAAAAAGCAGAGATAAAAGTCCAGAGTGTATTGAAAATAGTATTAATATTATGTTTGATGATGAAGCAGATAAATGTAAATACATATTAAACGCAGGAATAGAATGTTTTTTAATGAAAACAAGATATAATGAAAATTACAGTTTAAATATTCCTATAATAAATGGATGGAAAGAAATATATAGTTTAATATGTAAAAAAAATAAATACAATGTAATTTTAGATACAGACACATATAATGAATGTGATGACCAATTTGCACTAGCATATTTATTGAAAAATCAAGATAAATTTAATATTGAAGCAATTACAGTAGCACCATATTCACATCAATCAAGAAATGTGTCAGTAAGAGAAGGACAAGGATTAAGTTATAACGAAATTTTAAAAATATGCAAATGGTTAAATTTTAATATAAATAATAAAGTATTCAAAGGCTCAACAGATTACATTTGTAATGGATATAATGAAACTAATGATTCAGTAAATAAGATAGTTGAAATAGCACTAAAAAATGATAAAACTTATATATTAGAAATTGGAGCTATTACGAATGTAGCTTTAGCAATTAAGAAAGAACCTAAAATAATTAATAAAATAGAAATTATATGGTTAGGTGGAAATGAACTAGGATATAAAGATAATCTAGAATATAATTTTAAACAGGATATTGAAGCAGTAAAAATAGTATTCAATTCAAAAGTAAAAATGACTATATTACCATGCAAAAATGTTGTATCAGATTTGAGAATAGATATAAATACTTTAAAAAATAATTTGGAAAACAAATCAGAATTGTGCAATTATTTAATTGAAAGATTTTATAATGATGGATATCATGGAATACAAGAAACAAGAGTGATTTGGGATATATCAGCAATAGCATATATGATAAATAAAAATTGGTTTGAAATAAAAGAAATAAGTTGTACTAATATCAAAGAAGATAGTTCTTATGAATTGACTGATAATAGACATATTATTACTTTTGTTACTAAATTAGATAGAGACAAAATATATAATGATTTATTTAAAAAATTAGGAGGAAATTAGATGGAGAATAAATATTATTTTAAAAATGATACAAAACTTACAAACTATTATATGTGTACTGTAAAAGTAGATAATTTAATTTTTTCATCAAGTGAGGCAGCTTATCATGCTGAAAAATTTTTAGATGAAGATATAAAAAAATTGATGACAAAACTAATACCTGATGAAGCAAAACATGTAAGTAGAGAATTAGCTAGATTTATAAGACCGGACTGGGATAATGTAAAATACGATTTAATGGAAAAAGTCATTCTTGAAAAATTTAAACAAAATCCCGAATGTTTGAAAGAGTTGTTAGATACAGAAAATATGGAATTGATAGAAGATACGACTGGTTGGCATGATAATATCTGGGGAGAATGTACTTGTCAAGAATGCAAATATAAAGAACATAAGAACCTTTTAGGAAAAATTCTTATGGAAGTTAGAAGCAAATTAAAAAAATAGTTTTACAATAAAAATTAGAATGGGAGAAAAAATGGAATTTACAAGTGAAGAAGCAAGAAATTTATTAGAAAAAGAGAGAAATAATGTAAAAGATGATAGATTGATTGACCATTGCATATGTGTAGGGAATAGTGCAGGTAAAATCGCAAAGACATTAAAAGATAAAGGCATAAATGTAGATATTGATAAGGTAATATCATTTGGTTATATTCATGATATAGGAAAAAAATTTAATGAGCATGGAGGAGTATTTCCTCATGCTATAAATGGTTATAACTATATAAAAAGTCTTGGGTATGATGAAGAATACGCAGGAATTTGTATTAAACATTCTTTTTTAAATAATGATATAGACTGCATATCAAATGATAGAAATGAAACAGACAAATCTAATATACATTATAATTTTGTGAAAGAATATATAAAGAATGAATATAGTTTGGAAGAAAAAATAATAAACCTTTGTGATTTAATGTGTACCACTAAAACATTAACTGTTGAAAAAAGAATGATAGATTTATTACTAAGACATGGCGTATTTGCTAAAACACATTATCACATAGAACAAACTATGAAATTAAAAGAATATTTTGACAGTTTATTAGGATATAACTTATATGATTTATTTCCAGAAATAAAAGAAAATTTATAGGATTCAAATTATAAGATATAAAAATTAAGTAATGAAAAATGAAGATTCAATAATATTTATATTTATATATGGTGTAATTGCAAGTCATTTAGGAACAGATAAATATTCAATACATAAAATTTGTTATTCAGTTTGTATTAGTTTAGAAATAATAACAAATGCTTCTCAAGTCACATATTAACTTGGCACAAATACGCCATAAGTTGAGGCCTAGTCCTTGGGTGTCAGAAAGTAACACGAACAACTAACCGTTGATACTGTAAGAAAAAAAGAAAACGCACAATCTGCAAAAAATGAGTTTTTTTATAAAAATAACGAGAAAATGGAATTGAATATGTGATTACTGAAATAAAGTGTTAGTTAATAGCAGTTACTGGATAATAGCACTTTATTTTTTTGCACATTTATTGTAATAATTTTATATTTATGATAAGATAAAACAAAAATATAGGAGAAATAACTCCTAATCTAGATGTAATTGAAGGTGCAAAAGAATATATTGAAAAGTTAAAAAAAGATGGACATACAATAGTAATTATTACAGGTAGATATAATGGAGAATATAAAGATCCATATACTATGACAAAAAGATGGCTAAAAGAAAAAGTAAATGTAATTCTAGATAGAGATAAAATATATAACGATTTATTTAAGAAATTAGGAGGTAATGATGAAATTAGGTGATGTAGATTTAAATAATATTAAAGTTAGTATTTTTGATTTTGATGAAACATTAGCAATTCATAAAGATAAAAATTTTACAAAACATCGTAGTGAAAGTGAGGAAAGTTTTACAAATTGGTATTATAATGCCTATAAAAATCCAAACAAATTTTATGATGAAATAGAACCTTGTACAAAATCAGAAATATTGTATAATCTTATTAATAATTTAAGAAATAAAAAAATTAAAATGTATTGCCTATCTGGAATGAAATTTTCATTTCATTTAAAAGCAAAGCAAACATTTATAGATAAATATTATGGTAATGATATTGAAGTTATATCAACTTCAGAACAAGAACTAAAACTTAAAGGCATAAGAGTACTTGCAAAACTTAATAATTGTAAATTAAATGAAATTTTATTTATAGATGATAATTTAGATGTTATTGCATTATTAGAAAAAAATGGCATAAAAGCAATACATGTAGATAATATAAGTTAGGAGTGTAGTTTATGAAATTAACAAGTAATGAAGCATTAAAAATATTAGAAGAAACACGAAAAAATTTTGAAAATCAAGGATGGATAGAACATTCAATATGTGTTGGTAAATCAGCAGGTAAAATAGCTGAAGCATTAAATGAAAAAGGAATGAAGTTAGATGTAGATAAAGCAATTACATTAGGTTATGTTCATGATATAGGAAAAAAAGTAAGTGATTTTCATGTTCATGTTATGGAAGGATATAAATATTTAAAAGAAAAAGGATATGATGATGAATTCTGCAATGTATGTTTAACACATTCATATTTAAATAATGATATTGTATGTACAGCAGGAGGAGTTCCAAATCCAGAAGATAATCCATTTTTAACAGACTTTATAAAAAAACATCAATATACAATAGAAGAAAAAATAATAAATTTATGTGATTTAATGTGTCCTCAAAGTGGAAAAGTTTATACAGTAGATAAACGTTTGATTGATATTATGACTAGAAGAGGAGCTTATTCAAATACACAGTATCATATTAAAGAAACATATAAATTAAAAGAATATTTTGATAACTTATTAGGTTATAATGTGTACGATTTATTTCCAGAAATAAAAGAGAATTTATAAAAATAAATTGTTAATACTGATAAAATTTAAAGATTATAATATTTTTTGAAATAATTATTTGATTTGAGGAATTTATTGAGATTCTGTTTACAACTAATAATGTTTATTATATAAATAATATTTTGAGCTTTTGAAATGTAATAAATAATTCTATATGTAGAGTGTTTGTTTTTTCTAAAAATTAATTCTCGAACATTATTATTCGATAACTCTGTGATTGGCTTACCAATATATGGAAATGTTTCTAAAGCATGTATTCTAGATAAAATTCTTTTGTTAAATTCTATAGCATTTCTAGGTGAGTATTTGAAATTAAAATAATAAACATTTATTAAAGTTTGTTTAGCCAAATCGTCTATTACTATTTTCATATAAAGCCTCCATTTCTTTTTCAAGTTCTTCTAAAGTGATGGCTCGACCTTTTTTTATATCATTGATTCCTTTTGATATTTCTATAAAAAAATATAAATCATATAAAGAACCATAAAAAGTACCATCATCAGTTGGTGCTTTTTTTAAAAGCTCACTAATTTTTTCTATTTTAATGTTTTCTTGATTTGCACTCATATTATCAACTCCTTTTATTTAATATTATTGCCAATTAGCAATTCTATACATTCTTTATCTTTTTCAGATAAATCTTGTATTCCATATGCATCAATGTACCTTTGGGTTATATCATGTAAAATATCTTTAGTGTCTTTTTTTAAAATTTCTTCATCTAAATTATATGGGAGGTTTTCAACAATTTTAACAAACTTTTCTCGTATAGGTGACATAAATAGCTCCTTTCTAAAAATATATTAGTAGTATAACACACCAAATAAAAAATTACTATAAAAAAGTTAAGAAAAATGTTTATATTTTATTGTACAAATATAGTAAAAGTACTTTTATATTTTACTTTACTTTTAAGTTGAATAGTGATATTATCTATGTATTCAATTTGTTTGTTAAAATTACATATTCAACTGAACAATGAGAAGAACAAACCAAATGCTATGAGAAACTCGTAAACAGATTTGTTAAGGAGGAAAAAATGAGTAAAAATTTCAATGAAGAAATTGCTGATGAGCTTAAAGATTTAGGTGGTAGACTTGTATTAATAGAAGATAAAGATAAAGGTACTGCCTCGGATTGGGCAAATCTTGAAAATGAAATACAAATTAGAACCCACGAAAATGAAGTAATGATGGAACAATCTTTAATAGAAGCGGCAAATTCAAAAACAGTTTTATAATGTTACCGTGTTATAGAAGATATGCATAAAATTAAAGGTGCATAATGTATTTACTAAAATATTTTCAGTTGAATATTAAGAAAGAAGGAATTGTTTGTTTAATAATTCCTTCTTCTTTACTTTTAAAATAAATAATGATATAACAAATAAAAAATTGATAAAGGAGAAGAAAATGAATATAGGAATAGATATAGATGGAACTTTAACAGATATTATAGATGAATTAAAACTAGCAGCAGAAAAATATGCTAATAAATTAGGAAAAGAAATTAAAGATAATAAATACGTTGAAGACCGAAATAACGGAAATACATATCAAATAAAGTATGGATTTACTTATGAGGAATTAAAATATTTTTTAGGTGTTATACAAGAAGAAATTACGAAAAAAGCAGAACCAAGAGAAGGTTGTGTAGAAGTAATAAATAAATTACATGATGAAGGACATAAAATTTATATTATTACAGCAAGAGATTCAGAATTTCATGAGGATCCTTACGAATTAAGTAAAAATTGGTTGGATAAAAATAATATCTATTATGATAAATTAATAGTTAACGCAAGAAGTAAAGCACCAGTATGCAAAACAGAAAAAATAGATATATTTATAGATGACCAATTAAATAATTGTGTTGATGTTTCAAAAGCTGGAATTAGAACAATAAGAATTTCAAATGATGATAATTTATACGAAAATATAGAAACCCTATTAAATTGGAACGAAATATATAATTATATAAACGAAATGGAGTAACAAATGAACAAAGTAAAAGAAGAAGATAAAATATTAATTATGCTAGCTTTTTTTAGTATATCTGTTGGCTTATGGGGAAATTTTAGACAACTTTGGTTACAAGATAATAATTTTGCAGTAACTAATATTAGCAATATATTAAGTATAGGAACATTTATAAGTTGTGTAATTATTGCATTAATTGGAAAGTACGTAAAATTAGACAAGCTAAAAAATATGCTAGTAATTGTATTAATAATTAAGTTGATAAATATGATTTGGCTATATACATTAAATCATACAATGTCTATGCAATTAATTAATTTATCAATAATTATAGATATTGTAACAGAATATATAATTATTACTAGTATTTATCCTCTAATAACAACAATTGTAAAAACTGGAACAATCTATAGTAAACGTAGACTAACAGAATATTTATTTAGAGATATTGGTATTTTATTTGGTGGTATTTTCATTGGAAAGAGTATAGCAGGTTTGATTGTAAATTATAATGTATGTTTACTTATAGCCAATATATTTTTACTATTTTCTTTTACAGCATTATTAAATATAAAAGTAAATAATTCTACAAAAAATAAACATGAAGAAATATCTTTAAAACATATTTTTAAAGATAAAATTTTAAATTTATATTCTATTTATGTATTAATTGGAACAATAGCGATGTCAACAGCATTAGGCTTAAAAATGCTTACACTTACAAATTATTTTAAATTTAGTGACAATGTAGCATCTAATTATTTACTAATTGTAGGATTATTAGCAGATATATTTGGAATTATAGCATTAAAATATTTAACACCTAAAAATGACTATCTAACAGTTACGATAAAATTTGGAATTAGATTTTTAGCATATGTAATAGCTTTTATATCAAATAATATGGTGATTTCCTTAATAGCAATTACATGGTCTATATTTATTTCAACATCATATGAAAACATTTGCGATGCAGTATATATAAATAGATTAGAAAATAAATATCAGTTAAGTTTTTCAAATATATGCCATATAATTAGGTTTTTAGGAGAAGCAATAGGTGTGTATTTATGCGGTTTAATGTATGAAATAGGCTTAAGATATATGCTTGGATTATCTGCATTATTTATGATAGCTCAAATAAGTATAGCTTATTATTTAATAGATTTAAGAAAAAGAGAAAGAAATTTAAAATAGGAGCAAATAAAAAATGGAAAAAGTAAAAATAAAAAGATTAAATCAAACAAATATAGAAGAAATAATACCATTAAGAATATCATTACAAAAGGTTGATTTCGAAAATAATTTAGGCATAGATGAAAAAATTTTAGTTAATAAAACAAGAGAATTTTTAAAAGAAAACCTTGAAAAAGATTTATTTATGTATGGAACATATGTTGAAGATGAACTTGTATCAATTTGTGGGCTTAATATTTTTAAATACTTTCCACAGGCAGATGATTTGAGTTGTAAAGTTGGATACATTACAAGTGTCTATACAAAAGAAGAATATAGAAATAAAGGTTATCAAAAAAAGGTGTTTAAAGAATGCATAAATCTAGGAAAAAAATTAAGTATAACAAGATTTAAACTAAGTACAAAAAATCCAATAGCTATGAAATTGTATGAAAGTTTTAATTTTATGGAAGATGAATATGCTAAGAAAATGAGATTATAAAAATATTATGTTGATATGGAGAATAGAATGAATTGTAAAAAGATGATTGTAATGGATTTAGATGGAACTTTACTAAATGAAAATGGAAAAATAACAGAATTATCTAAACAATACTTGAAAGATTTAAAGGAAAAAGGATATATTATTGTAGTTGCAACAGGTAGAATACTAAAATCAGCTTGTATAGCAACAGATGGAGCGGAATTTGCCAATTATATTGTAAGTGATGCAGGAGCAACTGTTTATAAAAATGATGGAAAATGGGTCAATATTTATATTAATGAAATGCCAAAAGAAGATGTAAAAAATATATTAACTTTTTTTGATGAAAAGAAATTTAATGATATTAGTGTATGTAACAAGGATTATATTTATAAATTTGTGAATAGAAAATTTTATAATGATGAAATTATTCAATACTATAATTACAAAAATGGAATAGAAACTATAGAAAAAATTCTACAAATATCTCATATTGCAATTGGATTTAACAATAATAAATTTGTAGAAGAATACTTAGAAATATTCACATCTAAATTTACAAATTTTGATGTACATATAATGCAAGACTCATTTAAAGATGTTAAATGGTTGGAAGTTTCTCAAAAAGGAGTTGAAAAATATAATGGCATAAGCAAAATTGCTCAAATAGAAAACATAGAAAACAAAAACATTATAGCCTTTGGAGATGGTTTAAATGATATTGATATGTTGAAAAAATGTGGTGTAGGTGTAGCAATGAAAAATGCTTTGCCAGAAGTAAAAGATGTATCAAAATATATTGCTAAGAAAACAAATATAGAAAATGGAATAGTAGAATTTTTAAAAGAATATTTATAGGAGATTAGAAGAATAAAATGAAAATAAAATCTGAAGCAAACGTAATAATAACAATAGATGCATTAAAAAAGATAATGGTAATATTTCTTGGACCTTTTTTAACGGCATATTTTATAAAAACATCAACAGAAAGCATGGTAAAATTATCAATTTATTATATATCGTCTTACTTTTTATTAGGAATAGGTACATTTTTTGTAGCTAGTATAATAAAGAATAAATTTAGAATAGGCATGTTTAGAATAGGCGTAATAATAAACTTTTTTTACATAATGACTATTGTAATTTTAAAAGAAAAAGTAACACAACATTTAGGATTAATTTCTATCTTATATGGAATTTCGCAAAGTGCATATTGGTTTCCGTACAATCTATTTTCAATAAATAAAATAGAAAATAGCGAAAGAGTAAATTATACTGTCAAAAAAAGCCTTATAATATCAACAATAGGTGTACTATGTCCAGTTTTATTAGGAACTATAATAACAGTCTCAAATTTCGAATTAACAGCAACTATTATTTTGATAATATCATTAGTACAAATAATATGTTCATTTTTGCTTGAACCTGATGAGCACATTAATAGTTTAGGAAATTATAAATTAATAAAATCTTGGAAAAAAATTAAAAATAATAAACAGATTAAGAAAATGTTTCTGGTTGAATTTTTAATTGGATTTAGTACAAGTGATGGTGCACTTGGAACGTTAATAACAATATTGATATTTAATGCGTTTAAAACTGATATGAATTTGGGAATAATCTCCTCTATTTCAACAGTCTTATCGATGTGTGCAATAAAAATATATGGGAAGTATAGTAAAACAAAATTAGATAAAAAAATACTTGTAATCTCATCAATTATTCCCGTAGTATCTGTATTTGCAGTACTATTAAAAACAAATAATATTACAATTATATTATACAGTTTTTGCTATGAGATATTTGTAAATGGAATCTTAAGTTTTTCAAGAACAGTTAGAGTATTTAATATGTCAGATAGTAAAATAATAAAAAAAGAAGAACAATCTGAATTCTTTTCCTTAAGAGAAGGAATTTTAAATTTAGGCAGAATAACAAGTTATAGTATATTACTATTTGCAGGATTAAGTAGAAGCAATATTGTTTTAAATATTACCTTAATTATTTTAACTTTATCAATTACTTTAATGGGAATTATTCTAAAAGATATAGATACTTATGAGGAATTGGAGAAGTAAAATAGAATAGAAAAATCTATTCTATTTTACCACAAGCAATTTTTGTTCCAGAATTTCCACTTGGTTGAGTTTTAAAGTCATCTGGAGAATCGTGAATAATAACAACTTTGCCTAAAATATCTTTTATTTTAAATTTATTTATTAGAACACTCATATAAGCATATCCGTTATTTTCAATTAATGGTGGCAAGTCACCAGCATGAAAAGGATGCTCACAATTTGTAGGATTAAAATGAGATTTAGCATTTGCAAATTCATCATTTGCATTTCCTGTGCAAGAATTTCCTTCGTGAATATGAAAACCGAAAAATCTTCCTTTACATTTTCCTACTGCTTGTGGCAAACCTTTTATTTTGGCGGTAACTAATGTGCCGTTTTTAGTTTCTTTAAATGTAACAGTACCCTTTAAGTTAGGGTATTTTTTACCGCCAGCAATATTTGCTTTTGCAGTATTAAATATATTTTTAATCATTAAAAACACCTCTATAAATTATATTCTAAAAAGATCTTTGAGTTGCATCTATTAATTAATCGTGTTATAATTGTTCATAGTTTTAATTTAATTATCTCCTTTTGGAGTTTTACATAAATCAATACAGCAAAATATAATTATTTTAAGGAGGATTATTTTATGGTAAAATTAAAGGCAATGGAGCGGAGTAAGTTTTTTTTAGATTTTCTAAAAAAAATATTTCTTTGCACAATTATTTGTTTATGTATTGTAACTAGCTATATAATGATAAGCACTGAAAAATTTTTTGTGAATTTTGTTGCTTTAATTTGTTGTATAGGAGTATGCCTAATATTAGGTATTAGCATAAACGTAATTGAACAACGTATAAAATTAAAAAATCTTGAAATAGAAAATTATAAAATATACAAAATATTAATGAAAAAAAAGGGCAGTATAGAAGTTGTACCTAGAAATTATAAGATTTTTAAAAGAGCACAGGAAATGCGAGATAAAAATGGCCTGGATGTTAGATTTTATGCGAAAGCTGTTTCAGAAGATGAAACGGAAATTAAATGCTTAATGTATGTGGATGACCACATAATCCCGTATGGAGATGCAATAAAAGTAAGTAATTTTCTAGAATTTAACAATGATTTTTATGTTAAATAAAACAACCATAACAAAGCAAAACTCACCAATATTTTTGGTGAGTTTTTTGTGACAATTTTTATAGTTTGAGAGTCACTTAATAGTCACTTTAAATGTTTATACTAAATACAACATATTTAAGGAGGAAGAAAAATGGAGATATTAAAAGTCGAAAATTTATGTAAAACTTATGGAAAGGGTGAAAATAAAGTTAAAGCAGTAGATAATGTTTCTTTTTCTGTTGAAAAAGGAGAGTTTGTTGCAATTATTGGTGCTAGTGGAAGCGGAAAGTCTACATTATTACATTTAATTGGAGGTGTAGATAGACCAACTTCTGGAAAAGTGTATATAGATGGTAAAGATATTTATACCTTAAATGATGATAATCTTGCTATTTTTAGAAGAAGACAAGTAGGACTTATTTATCAATTTTATAATTTAATACCAGTATTGAATGTTGCAGAAAATATTACATTACCTACTAAACTTGATGGTAGAGAAGTTGATAATAAAAGACTTAATGAATTATTAATAACTTTAGGATTAGAAAAAAGAAGATTTAACTTGCCAAACCAATTATCTGGAGGACAACAACAACGTGTTTCTATTGGTAGGGCTATGATGAATGAACCTGCATTAATGCTTGCAGATGAACCAACAGGTAACTTAGATTCTAAAGCAAGCGATGAAATAATTTCATTATTACGACTTTCAAATAAAAAATATAATCAAACAGTTATTATAATAACCCACGATGAAAAAATAGCCTTAGAGGCAGATAGAATTATTACAATAGATGATGGAAAAATAATAAAAGATGAAAGGAATGGAAAATAATGAAAGTTTTAAATGAACTAAGTATAAAAGACTTAAAGCTAAACAAAAAAAGGTCAATAGTAATTATAATTGGAATTATATTATCAACTGCTTTAATATGTGGAGTCGCAGGTTTAGTAACAAGCTTTCAAAAGACTTTTGTAGAAACTTCAAAAAGAAATTCTGGAAATTATCATACAATTTTTTACGATGTACCTAAAGATGAGCTAAAATATATAGAAGAAAATAGGGGAGTTGAAAACTATTATTTATCTGAAGAACTTGGATTTAGCTACATACCAAATGCAAAAGTTACAACTGATGAAGAAAAGCCGTATGTTAATATTATTTCAATGGATGATAACTTTTTAAAAAATATGGCAATAGACATAAAAGAGGGAAGACTACCTGAAAATGATTCAGAGCTTGCAATTTCAACAAGAATAAACGAAAAATATAAAACAAATTTTAAAGTTGGAGACACTATAACATTAGATGTAGGAGAATTACAATTAGAAGATGGCACAAAATTAAATAAACATAATTCTTATTTAAACAATACAGGTAAAAATGAAGAAATTCAACAAGAAAAAATTATAAATTCCAAAGTAAAAACTTATATAATTGTAGGAATAATTGAAAGGCCAGAAACTTGTATTGAACCTATGGAGGCTCCATGGTTCACAGTTCTTACAAAAATGCAAAAAATAGAAAATAAAGCTAATATAGCTGTTTTATATACAAATCCTTATGATTATGTTAAAAATACAGAAAATATAAATAAAATGGAAAAAAACGGAAATAATACAGAGCCACAATACGCTTTTGGAGGATTACGAAACAAATATAAAAGCTATAAATATGATATAAAAATAAACTCTGAATTATTAGCATATGAAGGTGCAAATTTAAGCGATGAAACTTTAAAATTAATATATGGTCTGGGAGCATTTATAATGGCTATAGTATTGGTTTCAAGTGTGTTTGTAATAAGAAATGGATTTGCAATTTCAATTACAGAAAGGTTAAAACAATATGGTATGCTTTCAAGCATAGGAGCAACAAAAAAGCAAATAAAGAAAAGTGTGTATTTTGAAGGATTTATTTTAGGAATAATAGGGATTCCTTTAGGAATTTTAAGCGGAATTTTGGCAATTTATATTTTAGTGCAAGTTGTAAATTATATCTTAAAAGACTTTGTTACAAATAGTTCTTTGCTAACTTATAGTATATCTTGGAGTGCTATTATAGTTAGTATTGTTGTTGCAACTATAACAATATGGTTTTCATGTAAAAAATCTGCAAAAAAAGCATCAAAAGTAACTCCTATTGAAGCTATAAGAAGTTCAGAAGATGTAAAACTAAAAGCTAAAAAAATAAAATGTCCTAAAATAATAACAAAAATATTTAAAACAGGAGGAGAAATTGCATATAAAAACTTAAAAAGAAGTAAGAAAAAGTACAGAACAACAGTCATTTCAATAATTGTAAGTGTTGTAATATTTATTTCAATATCAAGCTTTATAGAATATGGATTTAAAATGTCAAGTGCATATTATACAGAAATTGACTATGACTATGTTGTTTATTGCAACAATAATGTATCTTCAGAAGATAAAGAAGAATATTTAAAAGAAAAAGAAAAAAATACGAAAATATTAGCAGACATATCTAATTTAGCAGATATTGATGAATATTCAATAAATAAATATATTTCTTTAGAAATGCCTATGGATGACAAACACAAAGCAGAATTAACTGAATATGGAAAATATATAAAAGAACATTATTTAGCTAATGTAGAAATTGACACTGTGAATGTTGTATCACTTAGCAAAGATGAGTATAACAGATACTTAAAAAAGATAGGCGGAAATTATGATAGCTACAAAGATGGAGCAATATTAGTAGATAATAATATAAATACTGTTGAAAATGGAAAGAAAGCACAAGGAAGTATGTATAACTGGAAAAAAGGAGATACAATACAAGGAAAAATAAATAATAAAGATTGCAGTATTAAAATAATAGATAAAACAGAAGAAACAGTAAAAGGTATAAATAATTTGTATAATACAGAAGCCACATTAATTGTAAGTGATGAATGGTTAGAAAAAAATATTGGAGATTATGAAACAATCTCAATGTATGCAAAAACAAAAGATGCTGATAAATTAGATGAAGAAATAGAACAATACAAACAAGAAAAAAATATAGAAGATAGTGAAATTAGAATTTTTAATATTCAAGAAAGTGTAAGAGCACAAAATGCTGTAGTACTTGTTATATCAATATTCTTATATGGATTTATAGGTGTAATTACTTTAATAGGAATTACTAATATATTTAATACTATAACTACAAATATGAATTTAAGAAAAAAAGAATTTGCAATGTTAAAATCAATAGGAATGACTAAAAAAGAATTTAATAGAATGATAAGATTAGAAAGTATTTTCTATGGAGTTAAATCTTTAATAATAGGAATACCAATAGGAATATTGCTTTCATACGGAATGTATAATGTATTTAAAGATAATATGCAAATGAGCTATAACTTACCATTAAAAGCAATTATAATATCAATTATATTTGTTTCAATTATAATAGGAATTATAATGAAATATTCTATGAGCAAAATAAATAAACAAAACATAATTGAAACAATTAGAAATGATAACATTTAAAAGAGAATTAATCTAAAATAAAAATACACATAATTATAATGAAATTTATTCAATTCCTCGGCGGCATTACGTATTAAAAGAAATTGTAAAATTGTAACAAACGAGCCTCTCGCTGCTCTTGCTGCGCAAGCCATCGCTTCCTCATTTGATACAATTAAACAATTTCTAATAACACTCCACTTGCATTCGTCATTTCATAAATTTATTATAATTATGTTAAAAAAAAACATTAAGGTCAATGTAGAGGCGGACGCCTCTGTACGCCCGCGAAAAAGAATTGTAATTTATACAAATGTTAGCGTCAAACGTTGTAGGGGTCGGCGTCCCGACGACCCGCTTGAATTTTTTATGGTAAAATTATAATAAAAAATTATAAAATCTTTTGACTTGGAGTTAACTTTAAGTGATATATAATAAACAGATAGGAGGAATGAATATATGTTAAAAGTTTTAAATAAAATTAAGTTGGACATACATCTACTTCAATTTCTTTAGCCTGCGGTTTGGCAAAAGCAAGAGATTTAAAAAATGATAAAGAAAATATAGTGGCAGTAATAGGAGATGGTTCTTTAAGTGGTGGAGAAGCACTAGAAGGATTAGATTTTGCTGGATCTGAATTAAATTCTAATTTTATTATAGTTGTAAATGATAATCAACAATCAATAGCAGAAAACCATGGAGGATTATACAAAAATCTACAAGAATTAAGAGAAGGTAATGGAACAGCTAAAACAAATTTATTTACAGTTATGGGGCTAGATTATATTTATGAAAATGATGGAAATAACATCGAAAAATTAATAGATTAACATATAAAAAATATAGACGGCTATCAATAAGTCGTCTATATTTTTATTATCTTGATTCCGATTCATTAGGAGTCTCTTTTAATTTATCAGATTCAAATTCATTTTCTTTTGCTTTTTCTATCATTTTTGAATAAACTGCTTGGTATTTAACAACTTTACCAGTTTGTTTTTGTGCTTCCTCAGGATTATATCTTAAATAAGTTAAATTTTCAGAAAAGCTTGGGTCATTCATAATTTCTTGTTCTAGTTTAATTCTATCTTCTATAGAAATATTACTATATATTTCTTTTAATGATTTATCATTTTCATATATTTGCATTCCTTTATTTAAAATATCTGCTCCTAATGTATTATGAATAGCCGCTAATTTTTCATTTATTTTAGATTTGGCATTAGGCAAATAGTCATGAGGGTAAGACAAAAATGTTTGCAAATCTACTATATTTTCATATACATCTTTTTCACTTTTTAATTCTTTATTTAATAATTGCTCTAATCTTTTTTCTTCACGTTCCATTTCCATTTCTATAGGAGATTTTATTGTACTAGCAGGAACTTTGTATTGTTCTAATTTTTTCTCTGGTTTAACTATTTCTTTTTCTTTTTTAGGTGCAGGAAGTGATTTAGCTTTATTTTTTTTATTTTCTCTTTCAGCCAATAATTCATTAATTATTTTTTGTTTGTCAACTGGTATACGATCATCGTGTTCAATGCTCTGCCTTTGATCTTCAATTTTTTCTTGTTTTCTTACTCTCCATCTAAATCTTATTTTATCTATAAAATTTAATTTATTATATCCTTCCATAATTAGGACCTCCTCTTACGTACTTATACATATAGAGTACTCAAAAAAAGAAAAATTGTCAAGATTTTTATAATAAAATCTTCTATTTTACGTCAAACAACTGTTTACAACAGAACAAAAGTGTGGTATATTAAATATGCAGGAGGTGTGCATATGAATAAAATATATGCTGCAATAGATTTAAAATCTTTTTATGCTTCGGTTGAATGTAGAGAAAGAGGATTAGATCCATTAACCACAAACCTTGTTGTAGCAGATAATTCTCGTACAGAAAAAACAATATGTCTTGCAGTTTCTCCTAGTTTAAAAGCATATGGCATTCCTGGCAGAGCAAGATTATTCGAGGTTATACAAAGAGTAAATGTTGTAAATAATGGTAGAAAATTAAAAGCTACTAATCATTGCTTTACTGGAAAATCCTTTAGCGATATAGAATTAAAACGAAATAAAAACTTAGAATTAAATTATATAATTGCTCCTCCTAGAATGGGACATTATATGAAATATAGCACTCAAATATATAATATTTACCTAAAATATATTTCACCAGAAGATATATTTCCATATTCGATAGATGAGGTATTTTGCGATTTAACAAATTACTTAAACACATATAAAATGACAGCCAAAGAATTAGTAACTACAATGATTAGAGATGTATACAAAACTACTGGTATAACTGCTACTGCCGGAATTGGTACAAATCTTTTTTTAAGCAAAATAGCAATGGATATTGAAGCAAAACATACCAATCCAGATAAATATGGTGTACGAATTGCACAATTAGATGAAATGTCTTTTAGAAGAAAATTGTGGAATCATAAACCTATTACAGATTTTTGGAGAGTTGGAAAAGGCTATGCAAAAAGACTAGAAGAGCATAGAATGTATACAATGGGAGATGTGGCAAGGTGTTCGATAAATAATGAAGAATTATTATATAAGTTATTTGGAGTAAATGCAGAATTACTCATTGACCATAGTTGGGGATGGGAAAATGCAACAATTAAAAGCATAAAAGAATGTAAGCCAGCAACTAAAAGTATTACATCTGGCCAAGTTATGCACTGTCCATATAATTACGAAAAAACGAAATTAATAATAAAAGAAATGGTGGATTTACTAGTGTTAGAAATGGTAGAAAAACAATATGTAACAGATATGCTTGTACTCCATATAGAATATGATATTGAAAATTTAAATAATCCAAATTTAAAAGAAAACTATAAGGGCGAAATTAAAATAGATAGATATGGAAGAAGTGTTCCTAAACCTGCACACGGAACATTTAGGCTAGAAAATAAAACATCTTCTACACGAATTATAAGTGATGGATTTCAAAAACTTTACGATAGTATAATAGATAAAAATATGCTTATAAGAAAAATAAATTTAACAGTCGGAAATTTATATAATGAAGGTGAGAATTCTCAAAAAAATTGCTATGAACAAGTAAATTTATTTACAAATTATGAGGAAACTAAAAAGGAAAATGAAAAATTGCAAAAAGAAAAAGAAATACAAAAAACAATTATAGAATTAAAACATAAATATGGTAAAAACTCAATAATTAAAGCAATGAATTTAGAAGAAGGTGGAACAACAATAGAAAGAAACAGACAAATTGGAGGACATAAAGAATAGGAGGATATTATGAATAACGAACATAAATACGATGACATTATTAATTTAGAACATCATATATCAAAAAAACATAAACAAATGAGTTTAGAAAATAGATCTGCACAATTTGCTCCATTTGCAGCCTTAGTAGGCTATGACAATGCTGTTAAAGAAACTGCTAGAACAACAGATTCAAAAATATTTATCGATGATGGAATTAAAGAAATTATAAATAAAACAATACAACAAATAAAAAATAATTTAAACAAGAATGTACAAATAAAAGTAACATATTTCATACCAGATAGATTAAAAAGTGGCGGAAAATATCAAACAGAAGTAGGAATAGTCGCAAAAATAAATGAATATTCAAAAATAATAAAATTAGAAACTGATACTGAAATTCCTATTGAAGAAATAATAGAATTAGAAATATTAAAAAATGCATAGACAAATATTTGTTCTTACTGTAAAATTAATAGATATTGCTAATCGTTTTGATGAAAGAAGGTTACAAATATATGGAGAATGTAAAAAGATGTAAATGGTGTAATTTGAAGAATCCAGTGTATGTTAAGTATCATGATGAAGAGTGGGGAAAGCCTAATTTTGATGAAAAATATTTGTTTGAAATGCTAATATTAGAATCTTTCCAAGCAGGACTATCTTGGGAATGTGTTTTAAATAAACGTAAAGATTTTGAAGAATCATATGATAACTTTAATATAGAAAAAATATGTAAATACAATGATAATAAAATTAAAGAATTATTATCAAATGAAAAATTAATAAGAAATAAGCTTAAAATAAATGCAAGCATAAATAATTCAAAAATTTTTAATGAAATACAAAATGAATATGGTTCATTCTATAATTATATAAAATCATTTACAAATGATACTATAGTTTATGAGATAAATAAAACAACCTCACCATTGTCAGATTCAATTTCAAAGGATTTAAAAAGTAGAGGAATGAAATTTGTTGGTTCAACAATTATATATTCATATTTACAAGCAATAGGAGTTATATATTCGCATGATGAAGAATGCTTTTTGAATACCTATTATAAAAAATTATGATGTAGCATATTGAATATGCAATGATATTGAAGTGACAGAAAAAACAACAAAAGAGTTAGTGTAAACTAACTCTTTTGTTGTTTTGCCAGATATGTCTAATAAAATTTATTATCTTAATTTTATATCTTTACTAATGGTCCCCTCCGGTACATTAAAAACATATGAAGTCTCATTAGAAAGAAGTCCAAAAGTCCATATTGATTTTTTCGCAGTTCTTTTATACTCCATAAGTATAGGTTCTTGGCACTTAGAATCTTCTATTTCTGTTATATTATTGTCATTGACAATAGTTGCTGTTTTATATTTTTTGGATGATTTATTACCAAACGTTGAATCAACTTCAAACCGATAGGTATAAGAGTTATCTGCTGAAAGTGAAACATAAACCAAACCAGTACCACCTGAAACAGTTGAATTTGATAGACTTACTAGTTTAGTTTCTTTAATCAATTTCCAGTCTTTATATCCACTAAATGGAAAGAATAATCCAAAACATATTGATATAAGGATTCCAAAAACACCCAACAAAAATGACATGCTATTTGAAACTTCCCATAAAATAGCAGTTAAGATAATGGATAAAATAATACCAATTATAATTGTTAACATATTTTTCCTCCTTTTAATAAAAAGAACATATAAGCTACTATATATTAATTTGTAGTCTGGCATCTACAAAATGAAGATAAAATATCATTTATGTAAATATAATAATATAATTTCACATGGTTGTCAATAATATACTATAAAAAGATTTGATGCTGTTGTATGAATGTAATTAGGTTCAAATCCTTTTTTATTGTATTAGTATAAAATCTTTACATATGCAGCCAAATAAGTAGGGAATAGGGGGAATAGTCTATTTTAAAGAAATTAGAAAATAAAAATTAAAAATAAATCTAAAAATAAATTTTAAAACAAAAAAATTTTATGCTGTTTTAAAATATATAA
>USJU01000013.1 GCA_900555085.1 uncultured Clostridium sp. | reverse complement strand
AATGTAAAATTAGATATATATCAATTCCAAGATAGTTTAAATGCTGGCAGTGAAAGTTACACAAAATATAGTGAAACAAAAGATGAAGCATGGGCACAAAAAGTTTCAACATATGGAGAATATTATAGTTCGAGTTATCCGTGCGTTAGTCGTGATGGCCGTTACTATGATAGCTATGCAGTGTGCGGGAGTGGTTGTTACGATACCAGCGGTAGCAATATTCATATAGGTTTTCGTTGTGCACTTTATTGGTAAAAAACTAGTTTGGGTATAACAATGTATTATAAATTAAAAACATTATGAACCCTAATAGGCTCTATTTTTTATGTGTAATTCATGTAAAAATAATTGCAAATATACAAAAAAACATATATAATACAAATAATTCAATAAAAGGAGAATAAAATATGTTTAAAAAAGAAAATGGTGTAACAATGGTAATGCTTGTTGTAATGATAATTGTAATGCTTATATTAGCTGGAATAATAGTGTATGAAGGAACCTCAACTATAAAATCTGCTAAAAATCAGAGTATTTATACAAATATGTTATTAATACAAGCAAAGGCAAGAACTATACAAGATAAGGTGGATTTTGGAGAAGCAACATATATAGGTACAAAAATAGATGAAGATAAAAAAACAAAGTACGGAATTACTAGTGAAGATTCATATGAATTATCACAAGAAGATTTATATACAATTGGTGTTGAAGTATCTGGAAATAATGAATATATAGTAGATTATGATAATGACGAAGTTTATTACACAAAAGGTATAAAAGATGCAGATGATAATTTACATTATAGCTTAACAGATATAGCAAATACAGGAATAATTGCAGAAGAATAAGGTGAAAAAATGAAAGAAAAAGAAATTGAAAGATTAAAAGAATTAAAAAAAATAGAAAATGAAATTTATGAAAAAGAACATGTAGAATATATATGTGGAATAGATGAAGCAGGAAGAGGACCTCTAGCAGGTCCTGTTGTTGTTGCAAGTGTAATAATGAAACCAGATTCTTTTTTAGAAGGGGTTAACGATTCAAAAAAAGTATCTGAAAAGAAAAGAGAGAAACTGTATGAGCAAATTATAGAAGAAGCAGTAAGTTATTCGGTTGGAATAATTGACCAAAATGAAATAGATGAAATAAACATTTTAAATGCAACAAAAAAAGGATTAACAGAAAGCATAAAAGGTCTTAAAGTTAAACCAGAAAGAATAATAGTAGATGCATTAGATAAAATAGATACTTGCGGAATACCATATATGCCAATAGTAAAAGGAGATGCAAAATGTTATTCAATAGCAGCAGCATCTATAATAGCAAAAGTTACAAGGGATAGAATAATGAGACAATGGGATGAAGTGTATCCAATGTATGGGTTTGCAAGGCATAAAGGGTATGGAACAGCAGCTCATATTGCAGCAATAAAAGAATATGGACTATGTCCATTACATAGAAGATCTTTTACTAAAAATTTTATTTAAAGAAAGGATTTTTATATGAATATAAAAGAAATAATTGCTAAGAAAAGAGACAGAAATAAATTAAATAAAGAAGAAATAAATTATTTTATAGAAAATTATACAAATGGAAACATTACAGATTATCAGGCTGCAGCATTAGTAATGGCAATATATATTAATGGAATGGATGAAGAAGAAACAACAAATTTAACAATAGCAATGGCAAATTCAGGAGAGATATTAGATTTATCTAGTTTAGGAAAAATTGTTGTAGATAAACATAGCACAGGTGGAGTAGGAGATAAAGTTACACTAATTTTAGCACCAATAATAGCTTCACTTGGAGTTACAGTTGCAAAAATGAGTGGTAGAGGACTTGGCATTACAGGAGGAACACGAGATAAGTTAGAATCTATACCAGGTTATAAAACAGAAATTGAAATAAAAGATTTTATAAAAGATGTAAAAAAAATTGGAATTAGTTTAATAGGTCAAACAGGAAACTTGGCTCCAGCAGATAAAAAAATATATGCATTAAGAGATGCAATAAATTGCACTGAGAGTATACCACTTATAGCATCTAGCATCATGAGTAAAAAGCTTGCGAGTGGAGCAGAAAAAATAGTTATAGATGTGACATATGGAAGCGGAGCTTTTATGAAAACAAAAGAAAATGCAGAAAAGTTAGCAGAAACTATTAGCAAAATAGGCAATGGAGCAGGAAAAGAAACAGTATGTATTTTAACTGGAATGGAAGAACCACTTGGATATGCAATAGGAAATACATTAGAAATTATAGAAGTTGTAAATTGCTTAAAAGGAAATATGCCAGAAGATGTAAAAGAAGTTGTTTTAAAATTAGGAAGTAATATGTTAAAACTAGCTGGTATATCAAATAATATAGAAGAATGTGAAAAACTAATATTACAAAATATACAAAACGGAAAAGCTTATGAAAAATTTATAGAACTTGTAGGAAATCAAGGCGGAGACATAGAATATATAAAAGATACAAATAAATTTGAAAAAGCAAAATATATAATGTCAGTTACAGCAGATAAAGATTTTAAAATAAGCGAGATAAATGCTGGAAAAATAGGAAAATTATGTGTAGAACTAGGAGCTGGAAGAATAAAAAAAGAAGACAGTATAGACTATTCAGCAGGTATAGTTCTAAATAAAAAAGTCGGTGAAAAAGTGAAGAAAAATGATATATTAGCATACGTTCACTCAAATAATGAAGAAAAATGTAAAAATACTGTAGATGAAATGAAAAAAATTATAAAATAACAACTTAGGTCCCTAGAATAAATATTCTAGGGACTTCTTTAATTGTGTTTAAATTCAAATTTAAAATTATGTTTTGTATTTTTAGCAAATTTAAACAACACAAAAATAAAAACTAAACCAATTATAAAAAGCAGAAAAGCCTTATAATTAATTGGAGTGGTTGATAAATCTAAATTAAGAAAATTAAAATAATGCAATGCAAAATATGTGTATAATGCTGCAATAATTCCCTGCAATAATTTGGCTAGGAAGTACGGAAAAATAGATATATCTGTTTTAGAAATAATTCCCCATACTTGCAATAATACTGAAAATCCACCAAATCCTAATAAAAAAGCAGAAATTATAATATTTGTAGAAATATTTTTAATAGGTATACTTGAAACAATTTTTACACCATTTGTAAGTTCTATAATTCCTGAAATTATACCATTTGAAAAGTTTGTAGGTATATTCAAAGCAGAAAGAATAGGATTTATAGCACATGATAAAGCATCTAACAAATGACTATTATTTAAAATTGATATTATTACAGAAAATAGAACAACAAAACCACCTATCATTATAACAGTAGAAATAGCACTTTTTATACTAGTAGTTAAAACATCTCCTAAATTAGAAAAGGTAGCAAGTTCCTTTGAGACATTTCCAGAAGGTAATTTATTTAAAGTATAGTTTGAAGAAGTTTTATTACATTTCCAAAATCTAAAAATAAAACCAACAGTAATACAAGAAAGAAAATGAGTAATAAATAAAATTATACCTGTAGTTGTATCTGCAAACATACTAATACCAACAGTTCCTAAAATGAATAAAGGACCAGAATTATTTGTAAAACAAAGTAGCCTTTCAGCCTCATATTTGTTACAAATACCTTCATTTCTAAAATTTGTAACAATTTTTGCACCAACTGGGTAACCACTTATAATACCCATTAAAAAAGCAAAAGCACCTTCACCAGGAACGTTAAAAAGAGGTCTCATACATTTATTTAAAAATTTACCCAAAAAAGAAATAACATTAGTATGGCCAAGTAATTCTGTTGCAATAAAAAAAGGTAATAAAGCAGGAACAACAGATTTAGCCCACAGCTCAAGACCAACCTTTGCAGCTTGCAAATTACTGCTAGAAAAAATTACAAGAAAAATAGTAAACAAAACAAACAACACAGAAATAAAATTATTTTTTAATTTCTTCAACATAAGAACCACCTTTTTAATGAAATTTAAACTTTTTTATAAAAATATATTTAAAAAAAGCCAAAAATATTATATAATAATGTACATATTTTTAAATTATTTCAATAATTTAAAATAAGGAGTGCTAAAAAATGAATTCAATAATATCAAAGATGCAAACAAACAATAAATTTACAGAATTTATAGAAGATATAAAAAATAAAAAAGGTCCGATATGTGTATCGGGCCTATCAGACGTGTATAAAGCACAATTAATAGGTGCTACAAAAGAAAATTTAAAAAATATATGCCTAATAATTACATACAACGAAATACAAGCTAAAAAAATATATGATGATGTAAAACAATTTGAAAAAAACACTTTTATTTTTAATAAAAAAGATATTGTAACGTATGACTATGAAGTGGAAAGTTACGATAATTTGTATGAAAGAATAAAAGTATTAAATGAATTAAATAAAAAATGTATCGTAATAACAACAATAGAAGCAGCTATGCAAAAAATGATTCCAAAAGAAGTGTTATATAAAAATAAAATAAAACTAAAAGTTGGAGATACCATAGATACAGAAGAATTAAAAGAAAAGCTAATAAGTATGGGGGATGAAAGAACAGAATTAACAGAAGGAAACGGTCAGTTTTGCATAAGAGGTGGAATTATAGATATTTCAATAAGTGAAAATTTAGGTGTTAGAATTGAACTTTGGGGAGATGATATAGATTCTATAAGGTACTTTAATTTAAGTAGCCAACGTTCAACTGAAATGGCCGAAAAAGTTGAAATAATACCATTACACGAATACTTATTAGAAACAGATAAAGAGACTGTTTGCAATAAAATTTTAGATAATAATTACACAGAAAAACAACAAGAAAATGCTGAAGAAGATGTAAGAAAAATAAAAGAAGAAAGTTATGTAAGTAAGGTTGATAAGTATATAGATTATTTTTATTCTAAAACAGAAACAATTTTAGATTATTTACCACAAGATACAATTATATTAATAGATGAAAAAAGCAAAGTAGAAGCAAGAAAAGAAAATATAAAAAATGACTATGATAATTTAATAAAAAGTTTAACTGAAAGAGAGAAAATAATTCCACAAATACTTCAAAATAGTAAAATTTCAGAAAGCTTAGAAGAAAATATAAATTTAAGTAACACAATTTACTTAGAAAATCAAGATAAAGCTAAAAAAATAGCTCAAATAGAATATAACTTTAATAATAGACAAATAAACTATTTTAAAAGCGAAATAGAGTCTTTTGTGAAAGATATAAATAATAATTTAGTCCAAAACAAAGAAGTTATTATATTAGTAGAAAACAAAGAAAAAGCAAAAAAACTTTCAAAAATATTAACAGACTTTAATGTGCTAAATAGTATAAATGAAAAAAATGCAGATATTATAAAAAATAAAGAAAATATTGCACATATTGAAATCGGAAAATTATCTTCAGGATTTGAAGATATAGACAATAACTTAGTTGTAATAGATGCAAATAATGTAATAGATTCAGATAAACGTAAAAGAAGAAGTACACACAGTTCTTTTAAAGAGGGAGAAAAGGTTGTTTTTGCCGATTTAAAAGCAGGCGATTTTGTTGTACATAAAAATCATGGAATAGGTGAATTTATAGGTGTAAACACAATTACAGCAGATGGTGTTACAAAAGATTATATAAAAATTAAATATAAAAATGATGATGTTTTATATGTTCCCACAAATCAACTAGACACAATAAGAAAATTTGTTGGCGGAGGAGAAAGAATACCTAAAGTTAATAGATTAGGTGGAAAAGAATGGGAACAAACTAAAGCTAGAGTTAAGAAAAATTTAAGAGAAGTTGCAAAAGAATTAATAGAATTGTATGCAAAAAGGCAAAAAGTGCAGGGGTATGCATTTTCTAAAGATACACCATGGCAAACTCAATTCGAAAACAGCTTTCCATACCAAGAAACAGATGACCAGTTACGTTGTATAGAAGAAGTAAAAAAAGACATGGAAAAGCCAAAACCAATGGACAGATTATTGTGTGGAGATGTTGGATATGGAAAAACAGAAGTTGCAATAAGAGCAGCTTTTAAGGCTGTTATGGATCAAAAACAAGTTGCATATTTAGTGCCTACAACAGTTTTGGCAGATCAACAATATGAAAGTTTTAAAGAAAGAATGGAAGAATTTCCTATAAGAGTTGAAGTTTTAAATAGATTTAAAACTAAAAAAGAACAAAATGCAATTATAAAAAAATTAAAGCTAGGAGAAGTAGATGTTGTAATTGGTACACACAGACTACTTAGCAAAGATGTTGAATTTAAAGATTTAGGATTGCTAATTATAGATGAAGAGCATAGATTTGGAGTTAAAGCAAAAGAAAAAATAAAAGAATATAAAACAAACGTAGATGTCCTTACAATGACAGCAACACCAATACCGAGAACACTACATATGTCTATTGTTGGAGTAAGAGATATGTCTATAATTTATGAGCCACCACAAAACAGAAAGCCAGTTCAAACTTATGTTATAGAATATGATGAAGAAGTTGTAAAAGAGGCTATAACAAAAGAATTAGAACGTGGAGGACAAGTATTTTACTTATTTAACAATGTAGAAGGAATAGAAAGAAAAGCTATTGAAATATCTAATTTAGTACCAGAAGCAAAAGTTTCATATGCACATGGAAAGATGACAGGAAGTCAATTGGAAGATATAATGAAAGAATTTATAGATGGCGAAACAAATGTACTAGTATGTACAACTATTTTAGAATCTGGAATAGATATTCCAAATGCAAATACAATAATAGTTGAAAATGCAGATAGACTTGGACTTGCACAATTATATCAAATTCGTGGAAGAGTTGGTAGAAGCGGAACTCAAGCATACGCATACATAACCTATAAAAGAGCAAAAATATTATCAGAAGTTTCAGATAAAAGATTAAAAGCTATAAAAGAATTTACACAGTTTGGTTCAGGTTTCAAAATTGCAATGAGAGACTTAGAAATAAGAGGAGCCGGAAGTCTATTACGGAGAAATACAACATGGACATATGGAACAAGTTGGATATGATACATACTGCAATTTACTAGATGAAGTTATGAAAGAAATGCAAGGAATAGAAGTAGAAGAAGAGCCAGATATTCAAATAGATATGAATATTTCAAGTTACATACCAGATGAATATATTTTTGAATCTAGTCAAAAAATAGAAGTATATCAAAATATAGCACTATGTAAAACAGAAGAAGATATACAAAACGTTTTAGATGAGGTATTAGATAGATATGGAGAAACACCACGTGAATTAAATAATTTAATAGAAGTTTCAAGAATAAAAATGATGTGTAAAGAAAAATATATAATAAAGGTTAGTCAAAGAGGAAAAAATATTGTATTTACATTTAATAATAAAAAATTCGACTTATCAATTATAGAAAAACTATTAAAAATATATGAAAATAAAATTAAATTTTCACCAGGAAATCCATATATTACATTACAAGTTTCAAGTGCTGAAAATGATATTCTTATAAAAGAGGTAAAAGAATTTATAAATAATATTTAATTTTAAGTGAGGAATTAAAATGCAAGTTATTACAAGTAAAGATAATGAAAGTATAAAGAAAATAAAAAAGTTAAACGAAAAAAAATACAGAGATGAGGGAAATTGCTACATTGTAGAAGGTATTAAAATTATTGCAGAAGCAATAGAAGAAAATGCAAATATAAAGAAAATAGTAATATGTGAAGACTGCATAAAAGATGAGGGCATAGATAAAGAATTGCTATATAAAATTTCAAAATATGAATGCATATATGTAAGCCAAAAAGTATTTGCAAGTATAACAAATGTTGGAACACCACAGGGAATTTTAGCTGTAATAGAGAAAGATGCAAATAATTTTAATATAAATTATAACGAGGATTTAATTGTGGTTTTAGATGGAATACAAGACCCAGGAAATTTAGGAACAATATTAAGAACTGTAGATAGTGTGAATTTGAAACAAATAATAATTTCATCTAAAACTGCAGATCCATACAACCCTAAAGTAGTACGTTCAACAATGGGAGCAATATTTAGAGTAAATATTATAAGAGCTGAAAACTTGCAAGAAACTATAAAAGAAATACAAAAAAATAAATTTAAAGTAGTAGTAACATCACTTCAAACAAAAGAAAGCTTATATGATATAAAGCTAAATAAAAAGGCGATAGTTATAGGAAATGAAGCAAATGGGGTATCAAAAGAAATAGTAGAAGTGGCAGATACAAAAATAAAAATACCAATGTTAGGAAAAACAGAAAGTTTGAATGCATCAGTTGCAACAGGAGTAATTTTATATGAATATGTGAGGCAGAAAATATAAATTTTTTGTATCATTTTTAAATATTATAAATGACAAATAAATTGTTTTTTATACCTTGGTGTCGCAATCTTCGAATCAAAAAATGGTCTGTTGACCATTTAGCGCATAATTAAAATTCTATAAAATAATGATTTATATTTACAGTACTTATTTTTAAATTTGTAAAATGAAGATTGCTCCAAATCGCACTCGCAGAAAGAATCTGCTCGTTTGGTCGCTTACGCGGTATTTCAAAACAAATATATTTGTCATTGAAAATATGTTAAAATCTATTCCTCAGAATCTAGCAACGCTAAAATTTGAGGATAAATTTTTGTTGCATTATTATTCCAATTATTTACAATTTTTTGAGCTTGCTGGCTTGAGCCTGCAAATGTTTTTAGTTCAAATATTGTTTCTCCATTGTCAAAAACTTTGCATTTAATTTTATAGTCATTTTCAGAAATTGGCACATATTCTGCTGAAACTGATATTTCATTTTCAATTATGTCCATTTCTTCATCAAAATTACTATCAACTTTTAGTTTCATTATGCCAGGAATCATATCTTTAGTTAGTTCTAAGGCTGCAATTCCTTGTTCTGTTATTTCATAAAAATCTAAATCTTCTTTTTTATAAGAAATTACATATTTGGTGTTTAATAAATCTAATAAAAATTGTTGAAAATAAAAATAATTCATATCTGTAACAGATAAAACTAATTTTAAAAATTCTTCATTTGTTAAAGGTTTATTTGCTTTATATAAAATGTATAAAATTAACACTTTACTTTCAGCAAGTAAAGATTTATCTGATGATAGTTGCATAAAATTCGTCTCCTTAAAAAATTTTTTTTATTATATCACACTATTGTACAAATTTCTACCTTTTGTGTTATAATAGCAAAAGAGTAATTGGTTAAATCTAAAAATAATTAAAAATCAATATTTCGAATGTGATTGGAGAGAGTGTATAGCTTCTTATTAAATTTAAATGAGGGCGCGTTTTGCGAGAGGCTCGTTTAAATTTCTATTAGAAGCTATAACGAACGTATTGAGCCGAGAAATATTTATTTTTAAATATTTTTAGATGATATAAGAAATTTTTTAACACAAATGGAGAAAAAACTATGAATTTATATGAAATTTTAGAAGTTAATGAAAATGCTTCTATGGAAACAATAAATAAAATATATAAAATTCAAGCAAAAAAATATCATCCGGATTTGCAAACAAATGAAGCAGATAAAGTAAAAGCAGAAGAAAAAATGAAGCAAATTAATGATGCATATAGTGTGCTGTCGGATGAGCAAAAACGTAAAGAATATGACCAAAAATTAGAGCGAGAAAGAGAAATAAAAAGACAGCAAGATGAACAAAATATAATTAACAAAGTAGCTAGAAATTATTCTGAAGCACAAAAAAGAAACCAAACTAATAACACAATAAATAATAATTCTAATTCTAATTCTCAAAATAATGCTGTTTATTATAAACAAAAAAGTAATGAAAATAATAATCAAAGAGTTTATACAGAAAAGGACTATATAAGGGATTACAATAAAAAATTAAGAAGATTTAAAGCACAGTTATTTGGAAACAAAATAAAAGAAAACTTAAAAGCTTTGGCGATAATGTGTATAATTGCAATTTTTATTTGGTTTTTCCCACCAACACACAAGTTAATAATGAATTTATACAATGAAAATGTAGTTTTACAAGCTTTGGTAGAATTTATAAAAAAATTTTTTATAGCAATAAAACAAACAATTATAGATATGCATTAAAACATTGAATAAAAGAATAAATAATGTAAAAAATTTAGTTAAGGAGGAAGTATTATGATAGATAAAAGAAAAATTGTTTTAGTAGGTACAGGTTTTGTGGGAATGAGCTTTGCTTATTCATTATTAAATCAAGGAGGAGCAAATGAACTTGTTTTAATAGATGTATTAAAAGAAAAGGCAGAGGGAGAAGCAATGGACTTATCACATGGTGTTCCATATGCTCCATCTAAAATGGAAATAAGAGCAGGAGACTACGATGAATGTAAAGATGCAGACATTGTAGTAATAACAGCAGGTATTAACCAAAAGCCAAATCAAACAAGATTAGAATTAGTTCAAACAAATGCGAAAATAATTAAAGAAATTACTGAAAACGTTGTAAGAAGTGGATTTAATGGAATATTTGTAATAGCAAGTAACCCAGTAGATATTATGACATATGTTGTAGCAAAAGTTTCTGGATTCCCAAAGGAAAAAGTTATAGGTTCTGGAACAGCATTAGATACAGCTAGGGTTAGATATTTAATAGGAGAATATTTAGGAGTATCAAGTAAAAATATTCATGCATATATAATGGGGGAACATGGAGATTCTTCATTTGTAAGCTGGGAAAATGCTTATGTAGGATGCAAAAAAATGACAGATATAATGAAAGACAATAATCATCCAATGTCAGACTTAGCAGAAATTCACAAGGATGTAGTAAATGCTGCATACGAAATAATAGAAAAGAAAAAAGCAACATATTACGGAATTGGTGTTGCACTTACAAAAATAGTAAAAGCAATATTAAACGATGAAAATGAAATTATGACTTTATCTAGTTATCAAAGAGGAGAATACAATCAAGAAGGGCTATATATAGGAGTTCCAACAATTATAGGAGCAAATGGTGTAAAAGAAATATTAGAACTAAAATTAACAGATGAAGACCAAGCAAAATTTGATAATAGCTGTAATATTTTAAGAGATATTATAAAAGAAATAGAGAACTTATTATAAAGTGTTGAAAAATAGCCTATTTTTATGATAAAATAATTAAATATTAGGTTCTAGAAAATCTCTACCTAAAATATATTAATAATAGTAAAAATATATTTTAAGGGGAGATTTTTATGGAATATGCGAAAGATGAAATTTTTGAGGTCAAATTTAAAGAAAAAAGGACAAGCAATGTATTTTTAAAAGTAATTATTTTATTAACAGTTATTTTTAGTATAGTAAATTGTATTTGTATTTATGATTTTTATAAGTTGTTATGTAAGTTATAATTAAATGGAGGAAAAAATGAAAATAGCAAGTAATTGGAAAGATTATGAAATATTAGATATGGCAAATGGAGAAAAATTAGAAAGATGGGGAAATGTTACACTTGTAAGACCAGATCCTCAAATTATTTGGAAACAAAAAAGCTTTCCAAATAAATGGAAAGAGGTAAATGCTGTTTATAATAGAAGCAAAACAGGTGGTGGAAGCTGGAACTATAAAAAACAAATGCCAAAAGCATGGCAAATTAAATATAAAAATTTAACATTTAATATAAAACCAATGGGATTTAAACACACAGGGTTATTTCCAGAACAAGCTGTTAATTGGGATTGGATGATAAATAAAATAGAAAATGAAAAGAAACACAAAAAAGAAATAAAAGTTTTAAACTTATTTGCATACACAGGAGGAGCAACAGTAGCATGTCTTTCTGCAGGAGCTTCAGTATGCCATGTAGATAGTTCAAAAGGAATGGTAACTTGGGCGAAAGAAAATGTAATATCATCAAAATTAGCGGACAGAAAAGTTAGATATATAATAGATGATGTTGTTAAATTTGTACAAAGAGAAATACGTAGAGGCAATAAATACGATGCAATAATAATGGACCCACCATCTTATGGAAGAGGAGCAAAAGGAGAAGTATGGCAATTTGAAAATAATATTTATGACTTGGTAGAACTTTGTACACAAGTACTATCAGATGACCCACTATTCTTTCTAATAAATTCATATACAACAGGAATATCAGCAAAAGTACTAGAAAATATGCTACGACTAGAAATAAAGAAAAAAGGAACGCTATCATCAGGAGAAATAGGATTACCAATGAAAAATTCCGAAATAGTATTACCATGTGGAATTTATGCCCGTTGGGAGAAATAAATTTTTTATAAGATTAATGTCAAACAATGTAGGGTCGGACGTCTTAAGTCTGTCCGCAAAAAGAGATTTGTAATATAATTAAAATACACATAATTATAAAAATTAATGTCAGATGTTGTAGGGGTCGGAGTCCCCGACGACCCGATAAAAGTATAATATTTATTATATATAAAAAGAAGGAATAAAAAATGAACAATTTAAAAATAATATACGAAGACAACCACATAATAGTAGTAGAAAAAATACCAAACATACCATCACAAGCAGACAAAACAGGCGATACAGATATGTTAGAAATAATAAAAAAATACATAAAAGAAAAATATAATAAACCAGGAAATGTATATTTAGGATTAGTACATAGGCTAGATAGACCAGTAGGGCGGAGTTATGGTATTTGCAAAAACATCTAAGGCGGCTTCAAGGTTAAGCGAAGAGGTTCGCAGCAGACAATTAAAAAAAGAATATTTAATTGTTGTAGATGGTAAATTTAAAAAAAATAAGGATACATTAGAAGATTATTTATTGAAAAATCAGCAAAAAAATATTAGCAAAGTAGTAAAAGAAGGAACAAAAAATTCAAAATTAGCAAAACTAGATTATGAAACATTAAAATATAATAGTGAAATAGATTTATCTGTATTAAAAGTGCTATTGCATACAGGAAGACATCATCAAATTAGAGTTCAATTATCTAGTAGAGGGCACAGTATATATGGAGACCAAAAATATGGAACTAGAGGTAGAGGCAAGCAAATTGCACTATGGGCATATAAATTAACAATAATTCATCCAATAACAAAAAAAGAAATGACATTTACATCTATACCAGAATTAAATAAAACATGGAAAATATTAGAAGGAATAAATTTATAAAAGTGACAAAAACATATACGAAACAAAAAAATAAAGTTTTCGTATATGTTTTTTTGCGTTTTATACAACATTTGAAAAAAGTATATAAAGAATAATTATAATTAAGACAGCTTAAGAAAAGCAGAGGAAAAATATATGATAGATAAAATTTGTGAAATTATAACAAATAAAATTTCTAAAGAAAATCCAGACTTTGATGAAGCAAGATTAGAGGTAATTAATTATGGATTACAACTAATAATAGGTGAAATTCCAAAAATGTTTTTAGCAATAGCTCTAGCATTTATACTAGGAGTTGGAAAATATACATTAATTACACTTGCAAGCTTAATACCATATAGAGGTTTTTCAGGAGGATTTCATTTAAAAACACATATTGGTTGCTTTATATGTACCACAGCAATGTATTGTATTCCAGGTGTACTTGCAAAATATTTACCAATAATTGGAAATTATAAATATGTATCAGTAATATTATTATTTATATTTGCAATTATAATGATAAGCATATATGCACCAGCAGATACAATAAATTTGCCAATACTTACTAAAAAAGAAAGAAAAACTAAAAAAATACTTTCATATATAACAATGGCAATTTCTTTAAGTGTAGCATTAGTTATTAAAAATACTTTAATTTCAAGTATTTTAATATATACAATTTTATTGCAAACAATTGCAATAACAAACCCTGCCTATAAAATAAGCAAATGTGAATATGGTTACTCAAAGTTAAAGGCAGAAAATAATTTAGTATAATAAAGATTATAAAGCCGGCAAATAATCTTTTTATAGAAAATAATAAAAGGGGAGGAGAATGGATATGTTAAAATTAGTTGCTAAAATAGCTGAAAAATATGCAAGAAATACTAATACAGCAAGTTTTATATTTACAGTAATACATCAACCAAAATGTCCAGCTCAATTAATAAAAAAAGACTAGTATAAAGTTAGAAGATGCAAGTATAGCATCTTCTTTAGCTTTTATAAATTTCTAATTGTTGTTTAAAATATGTATTATCTTTACTTGTAAATAAATTTAAATTTGTATTTTTAAGTAATATTTGGCGAACTTCCCATAAACCAAGTCCTGTGTTACCTTCTTTTGTTGAATACCCTTTTTCAAATATTTTTTCTGTATCGATGTCTTTTTCTTTATAAGTATTTTCTACAATTAATAATTGACGTTTACATCTATTATCTTTTCTTATTGTTACTGTAATTTGTTTTTCTTCACATTCTTGAGTTGCTTGTATAGCATTATCTAAAAGTATTCCGAGTATTCTACAAAATTCATATATTTTCATATCTATTGAAGTTAAATCCATAAAAATATCTAAGTTAAATTCTATTCCTTTTTCAGTTGCCAAATAATATTTAGAAGCAAGCAAACTATAAATTGCAGGATTATTAATAGATTCCGGATTTAATCCACTTAAATTAGTTACTTCTTGGCAATCTTTTAAAAGTTGTGAATAATATTTTTCTAGTCCATCTATATCTTTTGCTTGTATATAACCACCAATTGCTTGAATTATGTTATTAAAATCATGTCTAAAAGCTCTAATTTTATCATTTAAAATTGTTAATGTTTTGTTCATCAATCTTGTTTCTTCCAGGTTTTGTCTAGCTATATTTAATTTTGAAGCATTTATATAACCATAGATACTTAATAAAAAATAAGCTATAAGACTGGAAGTTGTTAAAAGTACAATAAATATAGGTAATTTATCTGTATAATACATAATAATATACATTTGAGAAGAAATTGAAATTAAACCTAATATAAAATCAAGAATAAATAAAATTTTTTCTTTTTTGGTTAATTGATAAAATATATGTATATTAAAATGTTTAACAAATAAATAAAAGATATACATTATAGTATATTCAAGTAAAGAAAATATTGCTCTGTATAAAGGAGTATAGGTTGCTTGATAATAGTCTATCTTAAAGAATAATATAAAAACTTTAAGAAGTACAAAAGAAATTATAGTTTCAATAAGAATAGGATATAATTCACAAATAATTGCTTTTAATATATTAACTTTAAATATACATAAGATAAGGACAAAACATATCAATATATTAAAATATGTTCCGTGTGGGTCTGGAATGAATAATCTAGACAATACTGATAAGATTGATAAAGAAAAAATATAAATCATTTTTCTCTTAACTGAACATTTTATATTAAGAAGAGTTGTAAATAAAAGCATTGAAATAGTGGCTTCAATAAAATAAAAAGGAATACAAATGAAGTTAACTAGTACTTCATTTTCAGTTGTTAATGCTGTCCAAACATTTTGTAAAATTTGCATGTGTAAAAACCTCCATTAAATTATTTTTGTATTTAGGTCCAATATAACAACTATTATTAGATGCAAATAATATAGTGTTATTACTAGACTCTATGTTAACAATATTTTGAGTGTTAACAATATAAGACTTATGACATCTTACAAAATTTTCAGGTAATTTTTCTTCTATTTTTGAAAAGGAGGAATATGCTTCATACTCTTTACATGGGGTATGGTAGATAACTTTCATTCCATCTTTTTTTATGTAGTCGATTTCGTTTTGATTTACTAAAATTTTGCTATTACCAATTTGTATAAAACAAGATTCATTTTCTAATTTTATATCATCAAATATTCTATTAACAGTTTCCTCTAGCCTTTCTGGGGTAACAGGTTTAGGAAGATAGTCAAATGTTTTTAGTTTGTATGCAATTAAAGCATATTCCAAATGTCCAGTTGAAAAAATTAAATACATATCTTTATTTTTTGCACGAATTTTCTTTGCAAGTTCTAGGCCAGAACATTCAGATTTAAAATCGATATCTAAAATAAGAACATCTAAATTATTAGAATTAGTATATTCAATTAATTCTCTAGATGAATTAGAAGATAATACAACCTCAGCACATAAATTGTTTTTTAGAAAAATACTTTCTAACATTTTTGTTAATCTGTTCAAAATAATTATGTTATCATCGCATACAGCAAATTTTAACATAAGCTTATCCTCCGTAAACAAAAAAATAGTTATGCCTGAAAAATCATTTTTTTACATCTTAAATTATAATTTTTAAAATGTCAATATTTGTAAGTTAATTAGATAAAAATGATAAAAAGACTGTTGAAAATTGTCGAAAACAATAGCATATAGGCAAGATTACAAGAAAAATTAAAAATAAAACTTTTAGAAAATACCAAATGTATAAAATAAAAAAACACGCAAATACATAATAATTTATGTGTTGACGAAATATAAAAAGTTATGTACAATTAAAGAAGAAAATGATGGGTAAAACCATGAAAAAAGGAGATACAAACAAATGAAAAATTCAAATAAGAATAATATTAAAATATTTGATAAACACAAATCAAACATTGTAGGGGTCGGCGTCCTCGACGACCCGAAAACGAAACAAAAACATACAAATAAACCATTGTCAAACAATCCGACATCAAACATCAAATTTCCAACATCAAATTCTGCCATTACCCTAATCGCCTTAATAATAACAATAATCGTGCTATTAATTCTTGCCGGTGTAACCCTAAACATGGTAATGGGAGAAAACGGACTATTTGGCAAAGCAAACAACGCAAAGGAACAAACACAAAAATCGACAGCAGAAGAAACAATAAAATTAGCAGTGCTAGAAAATAGTACAAAAGAAGCAGCAGGAGAAACAGCATTAAATAATACAGAACTAAAAGCAGATATAGCAAATAAATTAAAAGAACTAGGATATACAGTGGCAGAAGATAATAATGTTGTAACATATTATGAAGATAAAACAATAAATATAGAAGATTACTTAAAAATCGAAAAGCAAAAAACAACAGAAATAACAGCAAGTGATATAAAAAATCATCCGGACTGGTATTACGGAAAAGAAGTGGACTATACATCAGCCAATGGACAAGATGATTGGAAAATATTCCACTCAGATGGAACAAATATATACTTAATAACAGGAAACTATGTAAAAGTAACAGATGATAATGGAAAGATAGATACAAACAAATTAAATGCAGGTACAAAAATGCAAATAGCAGATTCAACAGCAAATTATAGAGTATATTGGGATTCTTCAAATTTGCCAAGATTCAGTACAGATGAAGATAACATATCAGATGCTATCTTTGAAAAATTCAAAGTAAAAAAAGATATATATAATATAAATAATCATAAGGAAAATAGAAATTCTAAATGTACATCAACTTTATTAAATTCAAGTTATTGGACAGGATATATAGATAGTAGTAAAGGAGATAATCAATATGCAATAGGAGGACCAACAATAGAATTATGGATGGATAGCTGGAATGCAAGATATACAAATGAAGAAGATCAGTTATATTGTAATAATTCAAGTGAAAGTGGATATTATGTAGGTTCCATATCAGAACCTACACAACATCAAACGAATCAAAATAAAAAAAATGAAAATGGAGGAGAATTGTACTATGCAAATAATTATAGTGCATTAACAGATGGAAATTATCCTGTAAACTATTATTGGACAGCTTCTCCTTCTGCATTTGATGTGAATTTTGCTTTTTATGTTCATTATGCTGGTTTTATATATGATATTAATACAAGTACAGATTCTAGATTTAGATATGGAGGGCTTCGTCCAGTAGTATGTTTAACCTCAAATATTTCATTAAAATAAATATAAAGGCAGCTTTAAGCTGTCTTTAACTATGTAAAATTATTTAGATTAAATATATAAATTTATGGTCAATATAAAAATTATATGTTATACTAATAATCAATAAATAAAAAGGTGGAGAAAATATGATTGATTTTACAAATGCAATAGAACAATTAAATAGTTATAGAGGATCAGAAAAGAAAAAAAAATTAATTTATAACAATAAAAAATATTTAGTTAAATTTCCAGATCCTGTAAGAGAAAAAAATAAAAACATTTCATACATAAATAATGCTTTTTCAGAATATGTTGGAAGCAATATATTTAAATTAATAGGATTTAAAACTCAAAATACTGAATTGGGTGTATATGAATATGGTGGAAAGAAAAAAATAGTATGTGCTTGTGAAGATTTTACAGATGATGATAACGTTTTATATGAATTTGAAAATTTAGTATTAAGTACAAATCCAGATAAAAAAATAGAAACAGAATTAAACGATATAATTGATGTTATAAAAGAAAGCAAAATGATTAATACAGAAGAAACAATAGAAAAATTTTGGGATATGTTTATTGTTGATAGCTTAATAGGAAATACTGATAGGCATAATGGAAACTGGGGATTTTTGCTAAATAAGAAAACAGAAAAAATAGATTTTTCACCAATTTATGATTGTGGTTCATGCTTAAATCCAATGATAGAAGATGAAGAATTAGAAAAAATTACAGAAACAGAAATAAAAAATTTAGCAATAAATAGTTATTCTTGCATAAAAGAAAAAGGCAAAAAAATAAACTATATAACATATATAAAAGAAATGAAAAATAAGAGATTTGCAACCGGCAAAATTGTAGTATTCAGGCAAAAAAGCTACTTTTGTATTGTTGTTTGAGAATGTAAACAAAATTTTGATGATACAGAAAATAACGATTGAAGGATACAAATCAATAAAGGAACAAACTGTAGAGCTGTTTCCCATAAATATATTGATAGGTGGGAATGGAATAGGAAAGAGCAATTTCATTTCTGCCTTTACTCTTATACATAACCTGTACGAGCGGAATCTTCAGAATTATGTTCTCACCAAAGGCGGCTCCGACAGTTTGTTGTATATGGGAAAAAAAGAAACTGATCATTTGTCCTTTGACTTGTTTTTTGCGGAACGCGGTAAGGATGCTCATAATCGTTTTATTGTAAATATGAAAGAGGCTCAGGATTCTTTATTTATTGAGCGTATTGATACGGCTTATCACAATGGGGTATCCTGGCACAAACAACTGCACGAGGTCAACAAGCAGGAATCTTCATTTAAGAACGACCATACCGGACAGGCATTTTATGTAAACAGCTTCTTACGCGAATTTGAGGTGTATCATTTCCATGATACGGGAGACCGTTCCCCCATGAAAGGAAAATGTAATATGGATGATAATGTCAGCTTGAAGAACAATGGGGCTAACATTGCCGCATTCTTATATTATCTGAAAGAAAAGCATCCAAAACATTTCACACGTATAGAAAAGGCGGTAGCTTCCGTATCTCCTTTTTTTGAGGGATTCTGTTTAATGCCCAACCGCTTGAACGAACAGCTGATCCAGCTGGAGTGGAAGCAGAAGGGAACTGTTGATACGTATTTTAATGCGTACCAGTTATCAGACGGAACACTGCGTTTTATCTGTCTGGCAACGTTGTTGCTTCAGCCGGATCTGCCAAAGACGGTCATCATTGACGAGCCGGAACTCGGACTACATCCGGTAGCGGTCAACAAACTGGCTGCTTTGATCAAAAAAGCTTCCAGAGAAGCTCAGATAATTATCTCCACTCAATCTGTCAATTTGGTGGATAACTTTGAACCGGAAGATATCATTGTTGTGGATCGTAAAGACAACGCGACTGTTTTCAACCGGCTTGATTCTGAGAATTTAGCGCATTGGCTGGAAGATTACAGCTTGGGAGAAATATGGGAGAAGAATGTCATTGGCGGGCAGCCTTTAAATTGAGTGGGAATGAAAAGAGTAGTGTTTATAGTTGAAGGCGATACGGAAGTGAGTTTTATTCAGAAGCGTGTAATTCCCTATTTGTATTCGAAAGGATTTACTAATCCTATGAATGCCCAGAAAATCTTAACGAACAGAAAATTGAATAAAAAAGGTGGGAATGTGGGTTTTGAATATCTGAAGAATGACGTTTCACGGGTGGCTGCGACAAAAAACGTGTTAATCACAACCTTGCTTGACTTTTTCAGACTTCCTACAGATTTTCCCGGCTATACCACAGACAGTTTGAGACTGCCGGATATGGAACAGGGGATAAAAGAAAAGGTAACGGAATTTATGGATGCTTCCTGTTTTCTGCCTTATATCCAACGGCATGAGATTGAATCCCTGATGTATACCAGTATGGACGGTTTCAATGTTGTGGTGGATGATCAGGAAAGCTTGGATGAATTGCAGCGGATAATAGATTCATATCCTACCCCCGAAGATATAAACGGAGGGGCGGATACCGCTCCTTCCAAACGATTGATGAGGATATTCCCGTATGAGAAGACTGCTGACGGGGAGATGATTCTTGAGGCGCTGGATATAGATGATATTCGAGGCAAATGTCCTCGTTTTAATAAATGGATGGAAAAATTGGAGGAAGGACTTAAGAACGGCCACTTTTAAGAATGAATATTGTTGGCAAATCTTCTGGTTTTGATTTCAGATGGTTTGTATTATTC